>JADLCC010000015.1 GCA_020847425.1 Saprospiraceae bacterium | reverse complement strand
TATCGAGGTCTTTCAGCAGGTCGGAGAAACGGCCGCGGTCTTCGGCGATGTCCATGCTGTCGAAACTGGTGCCGATAATGTTCCAGCCTTTTTTGTGCAGGTTTTCGGCGAGTTTCAGCGCTGTTTGTCCGCCGAGTTGGACGATAACGCCTTCGGGTTTTTCCAGTTCCAGGATTTCTTCGAGGTGTTCCCAGTACACCGGCTCGAAGTACAGTTTGTCGGCAATATCGAAATCGGTAGAGACCGTTTCCGGGTTACAGTTCACCATAATTGCCTCATAACCAACCTCTTTGGCAGCCAGCACCCCGTGTACGCAGCAGTAATCGAACTCGATGCCCTGGCCGATGCGGTTGGGCCCGGAACCGAGTACCACCACTTTTTTCTTGTCCGTAACTATGCTTTCGTTTTTGTCGTCGAACGTGGAGTAGAAATAGTTCGTTTTGCTTTCAAATTCAGCAGCGCAGGTATCCACCATTTTGTACACCCTGCGAATGCCCCGGCGCTTGCGTTCTATGGTGACGAATTTTTCGTCGATGCGCAGCAACCACGCGATCTGGGCATCCGAATAGCCGTTCTTTTTCAGTTCCATAAAAAAGTCGGTCGGGATGTCTTCCGGCACATTGAAGCGCAGCAACTGCTCTTCCATTTTGACCAGGTTTTTGATCTGGCCGACAAACCAGGCATCGATGCCTGTGAATTTTTGCACCGTTTTAGAAGGAATGCCCAGGCGCAGCGCGTCTTTTACGCGGTAAATCCGGTCGTCGCTGACTTTTTCCAGGCGTTCCATGATATCGTCGGTGCGCAGCCATTCCTTTTTATCGGCGCCCAAGCCGGTGCGGTTGTTTTCCTGGCTCTGACAGGCTTTTTGCAGCGCTTCGTTGAACGAACGCCCTATGGCCATTACCTCGCCCACCGATTTCATTTGCAGGCCCAGGCGGTGGTCGGCGCCGTGGAATTTATCGAAATTCCAGCGCGGCATTTTGACGATGACGTAATCCAGCGTCGGTTCGAAGTAAGCGGAAGTTGTTTTGGTGATCTGGTTTTTTAGTTCGTCCAGGTTGTAACCGATGGCCAGTTTGGCCGCGATTTTTGCAATCGGGTAACCGGTGGCTTTGGAGGCCAGGGCCGAAGAACGCGACACCCGCGGGTTCACCTCGATGGCTATAAGTTTTTCATTTTCAGGATTTTGCGCAAACTGTACGTTGCAACCGCCGGCAAAATTGCCCAATGCCCGCATGATCATAATCGCCTGGTTGCGCATGTCCTGGTAAGCCGTATCCGAAAGGGTCATGGCAGGCGCAACGGTAATGCTGTCGCCTGTGTGGATACCCATGGGATCGACGTTTTCGACGGTGCAGATAATGACGACGTTGTTCAGTTTATCGCGCAGCAATTCCAGTTCGAATTCCTTCCAGCCGAGCACGGCTTTTTCCACCAGCACCTCGTGGGTGGGTGAGGCATTGAGGCCGTTCTTGAGGGCTTCATCGAATTCTTCTTCTTTGAAACAAAAGCCGCCACCCGTGCCACCGAGTGTGTAGGACGGGCGGATAACCAGCGGAAAACCAATCTTTTGCGCCGCTTCCTTGCCTTCCAGGTAGGAGTTGGCGATGTAGGATGGCGCCACGGAAAGGCCGAGATCGACCACCAGTTTTTTGAATGCTTCGCGGTTTTCGGTGGTCTCGATAGCGGCCGTGTCCACCCCGATCATGCGGCAGTTGTACTGTTCCCAGATGCCCATTTTTTCGCATTCGATGGCGAGGTTGAGGGCCGTCTGGCCGCCCATAGTGGGCAACACCGCATCCAGCGCCGGCAAATCGGGGTCATCCTGGTGTTTTTTCAAAATGGCCTCGATACTCTCCGGGGTAAGTGGATGCAGGTAAATGTAATCGGCCGTTACAGTGTCGGTCATGATCGTCGCCGGATTGGAGTTGATCAGGGCGACCTTAATTCCCTCCTCGCGCAGGGAGCGACTGGCCTGAGAACCGGCGTAGTCGAATTCGCAGGCCTGGCCAATGATGATGGGGCCGGAGCCGATGATAAGAATGGACTGTATGGATGTATCGCGTGGCATATCAGATCTAATCTTGCATTTTGCTAAAAGTGAGTTGCACAAATTGCTTCTTATTGTCAATCGTGCTGTAATGAACGCCGTACTGAAAACAGTGATCACTATAATGATCTACAATAAAATAGTGGTAATGGGTATCATTAATGGGGAAGTAACGCGCATAAATTTCGCAGGATTTCACCAGTTTGTTCAACAAATCAAAGGCGCAGCGTTCTGCCTGTTCATGGGTGCTGAATGAAAAATAGGCCTCGAACATTTTCAGGCTTCTTTTTCCGTCCCACCGTTCATTACTGTGTAATGTGATAAAAGATTGGCTTTTCTGGATGCTCCACTGGTAAAAGTAATCGGCCGTTGTAGGTAAAAAAGAGTCGATGGCTATTTGATTAACCGTACGGCCATCAGATACCCGTGGAAGCGCCCGGTATTTTCCGGTTTGAAAAAACTGGTGTACGGTCTCGAAATTTTTGTCCAGCGGGGTATTAAAAAAAACTTCGCGCAGCAATGCTTCCTTTATGGTGCAGCCATTTTCATTGACGACAACAGGTGGCGATACGTCGCCTTTTACATTTTCCGGTTCCTCGCTTGTTGGTTCTTCTGTGGACTGAACAAGTATCGGGGGCGGAGCAGGAAATGCCTGGTTTTCACCGACGAAATTACAATCCGAACCCGTCAATCTAAATTTATTCAAAATGCCGGGAAACTTGCCGGTTGTATCCTTCACTCTTGATATACGTGTATTGTTAGCATTCGGTCGGCCTTCATCGAATTGGTAATAGGCCAGCAATTGCTTGTAATCTCTTTTGGGTATTTTTTTTGCCTGATAGGTCGAGATTTGGGCTGCTGTTCGTGCCACTTTCCACAACCGCACCTCATCGATACAACCCCGCCAGTTTTCTCTTCCTTCATACCAGGAGCCAATGATCAGGCTTCGACCGGGCTTAGCCTCCGCAGCCTTGGTAAGCAACAAACGGCCATCCATGTACAATTTCGCTACGTTGCCTTCGCGGACATAAGCCACATGGTGCCACAAGCTGTCTTGCAATGCTTCTCTTGTCTGGACGAGGCCCTCGTCATCCGGATATTGATACAGCGTTAAAAAACCATCGTGATTGCCAATCTCGATACGGGAATCCTGCCCCGAATTCCAGCAAATCAAGCGGCTCATCCCATAAAAATCGGCCTGGTATTGAGACTTGAAGCGCGCTTCAATCGTGAAGTTGACACTGTCACCAGGTAACTCCACGTCAGCAGTGACGTTCTGTTGCCCGTCAAAGTGAAGACAAGCCTGAGCATTTAGCCCATCCAGAAGAAAAAAAAGGACAATAAAGGAAAGAGTACGCATCAAAAGACATTAAAAAAATACCGGAAACAAGTCAAAATGACTTGTTTCCGGTATTTCCGAAGCTGAAAAATGTAGAAAGTGGTTTTTTCATTTCGGGATGCAAAGGTAAAAAACTTTGGGGTATAACCAGTCCGACGCTGGAATTTTAGCAGAAAAAGTATCCGTGTATACCGGCAATCTGCATAGCATTTGAGCAAAAAGAATATTTCTGATTTGTTTGTATGCCAGGCAGCAGAAAATTTGCAAAACAGGCGGACAGGAGAAATAAATTGCAGAAATCGGCCAGCCAGATGATCCTGTTTTGATTGGATGAAACCACGTTTACTGACCTGCCGGGAGGCGGTCAGACCGTTTTTTCAATTGCTGCCAATACGCCTCCGCCATTTTGTCCCAGCCGAAATGCTCCAGCGTATAGTGTTTGGCTGCTTCTTTTTGTCCTGAAAAAGCCGCAGGATTTTCCAGGAGTGCGTTCAGCGCCGATGCCCAGGCTTCCGCATCGCCCGCGGGCAGCAAAATGCCGTTTTTGCCATCGTGAATGGCCTCCGTGATGCCATCCAGCCGGGAAGCGAACACCGTGGCGCCGCATAAACAGGCTTCCAGGCAAACCAGTCCGAATCCTTCCATATCGCCCTCGATGGGAATATTGGGCATCAGGAAAGCATCGGCGGTGGACAAAATCTGGCGGATATCCTCGAATGGAAGTTTGCCGAGGTGCCGGACTTTGCCCTGCACCTCGGGCGCAGCCAGCAACTGCCGGATCGCCGCTTCATCCGTCGGGAATCCGGCGAACAGCGTGATTTGCCGGCGCAAAAAAGCCGGAACATACCGCAGAAAAATTTCAAAACCGCCGGGACTGCGCTGAAACGGACCGATCATCAAAAAAACAAAATCGCCCTGCAATTGGGGTACCACTTGCCGGATCAACCAGGAAAATCCTTTGCGGCGCACCGAACGGCCCATGGATACCAGGACTCGGCGTCCGGCTGTGTCGACACCGTATCTTTCCAGCATAAACTGCTTAAAATCAGGTCGTTGCACGGTTTCAGCAAGGGCCGCATCCACGCCGTTGGGAATGACCACCACTTTTTCAGGCGACAGTCCACGCTGTATGCAGGCCTCCGCAGTGGCCCGGCTGACGGCGATGATCAGGTCGAATCGGTTGAAACGCGGCAGGATATAGCGCTGGTACAGGCTATTGGGGAACACTACTTCCAGGCCATGCAGGGTTACGGCCCGGAGCAGGTGCTCGTACCCTTTGTGCCCGGCGCAAATGGCTGCCATAAGTCCGTCGTTGAAATGAATGGCCGTAATGCCCGGGTTTTCCTGAAGGGTTTGCAGGATTCTTTTGCGCAGCATCCGAAAAAAACGAAACCTGCTTTCCCCGCCTTCATACACGATGGCGTGTACTTTGGTGAACTGTTTCATCCCCTGGATGAGTTCGTAACTTTGTTTTTCCATGCCGCCAACTGCAGGCGGGTATTTGTGGCTGACAAACAGGATTTCCATCAGGAGACACGGGGCGTTACGCCCCATTTTTTAAACATAAACAGATACACCAGCAGACCGAAAAAGATCCAGAACAACTGACGCGTCCGGCGCAGGATGGATGCGGTGATCCATATTTCGGTACCCACCACACCGATGGCTGCCAGCATGACTTTATTGCCGTATTCCTCGAAACCGATTTGACCGGGTACAAACGCGCCGGCGGCTTTAAAAAACACGACGCCCATATCCACTAAAATGGCTTGTATGATGTTGACATCGATACCCAAAAAAATCAGGATCAGGTAGAATTCCATGGCGCCGAAAAACCAGTGCAGCACAAAAAAAAGGAAAGAAAGCGCCAGGGCTTTTTTGCTGTTTTTAAAATAGAAGGACAAATCGTCGAGCACTTGCCACAAACGCATGCGAATTGTTTCCGTGCGCCGTTGCAGGTACACCCCGAAACGGGTACGCAAGGCGGCATTTCTCAGCAAACGTTTGGGTTTCAATACCAGCACCAATATGGATACGGAAGCCAGCAACAGGTATAAACCGATGGTAGTCCAGGAAATCTGGGATGAAAAACGTTCATCCTGAAGCAACAAAAATGCGCCGGCCAGCAGGAACAGTACGACCTGCGTCAAAGCCATGATCACCCTGGAAATCAATACGGAAGTGATCAGAACTTTACGCTCCACGCCTTGGTCCTGTAACAGGAACACCTTCATGGCCTCGCCGCCCACCACGCTGGTCGGGTTGATGATACTGACGGTTTCGCCGATATGGCGGATAAAAAACAGGTCTTTCAGTCGCAGGTGCGCACCTTGTGGGCCCATGCAGTATTTCCAGCCGATGGTACCGAACAGGTAACCGAGAAAAGTCACCACAATCAGCCACACGAAGCGAAATCCTACCTGCTGCATGGAAGACATGACTTTAGCCATGTCCGTCGCCCGGATGAAGAATCCGAAGGAGACCAGGATGACGAGCAGGATAAAGATTTTGAGTAGTTTCATTGAAGTAAAAGGGCAAAAGGCAATGAATTACAGAAGAGCTGGTTCTTACCTACTTAAAATCATTAGGTCGTTAAAATACACCTCTGCCAGATGGTCCCAGTTAAAAGCGAGGCTGTAACGCCTACCGGCTTCCGAAAGTTGATGGAGCAACGTTTTATCTTTCAATAATAGTTCAATTTTTTCCACGTATTCCACTTCATCATTCGGCGAACACTTGAATCCGTTGACGCCCTGCTCCACAAAATCACGTGAGCCGCCGCCGTCGGCCAG
>JADLCC010000014.1 GCA_020847425.1 Saprospiraceae bacterium | reverse complement strand
TGGCCTCGAGCCCAAAAACGTCGGGCAGTGTTTGGGGTATTCTGGCACTGGTATTTGGTTATTTTGTCATACAGACCATTGCCACTTCCCAAAAAATTATGGCGGGCACGCCAGTCGATTACCACATTTCCGATGTGCTACCCATTATGCAGGTGATGTCGCAGCGGTTTGTGAACGGGCAAGAAGTATATGCCATCATTCCGGAAATATGGGGCGGCATGCAGCCGATTTACCTGCCCGCCATGTGGATGCCTTATATCCCTTCGGTGGTCTGGCAATTTGATCCGCGCTGGATCACTGTTTTTTTTCTGCTGGCTTACAGCGGGCTACTGTTGCTTTGGCAGCCTAAAGGCAAATCGTTGAGCGCCTGGAGTTTGTTGGTGTTACTACCGATGCTGGTCATGTTTGCCAACTTTTTGCACTGGGACCCGATCCTCATTTCCATGACAGATGAAGGCGTGGTGATCGGGTTTTATGTTTTCCTTGTCTGGGCCATGTGGTATGGCAATCCATGGCTCATAGGTATCGCATTGACGCTGAGCGTTTTATCCCGTGTGAGCCTTTTGGCCTGGATTCCATTTTTCGGCTTATTTGTGTGGATATTTGAATCCCGCAAAAAAGCCATACAAATCGCTGGTTCAGCGCTGGTTTCCGGTCTTTTTTTGATGCTGATTTCCAAGGCCATATTTTACCTGGATGTGTTCAGGGCGCTGCCCCGCAGGTACCTGGAAGCGGTGATGGGAGAAGATTACTGGAAGTTGAAACCGACGATCGAGGAGAGTCTTGGACTGGCCAAATTCCTGGAACAGAAAGATTTGCCGATACTACAGAACCTTACTTTTCTGACTACGCTGGGCGCGCCGCTCATTTGCCTGCTGGCATTCTGGAGGTTCCGCGACCGGATGGATGCAGCCTTTTTTGGCATTGCCACACTTAAAATAACCCTGGTCTTTTTCTTCAACCTATTGATTATTCCGGTGCCCAATATTTTTTATACCTCGGGATTTTTGTCGCTGGCGATTCTGGGGTTTTACGCTCAAAGGAGGTAAGTGTTTTAGTGTTTTGGTATTTTAGTGTTTTGGAGGTAGCAATGCTTGGCTAATAGTTTATTGTAAAATCCAAACTATCTCTTTTTTCCAATGCTATAGAGCAGAGCACTTACAAAAACACTAAAATACCAAAACACTAAAACACCTCAACCTATCTTTTCATCAACTCAAGAAAAGCGCCGAACTGGCTGAAGTTTTTCTCCGCCGTTTCAGGTTTGGCAAAGTCGTAGGTATGTCCTTCAAATGCTTCCAGCAGATTATTCATTTTGGCCAGTGTTTCCGGTCCTTGTGCCGTGGAAGCGCCCGCAGCAATTTTACCTTCGAGTTGTTCCATTTCGGCGCGCATTGCCTGGAGTAAAAAACGGTTGTTCTCGATTACCTTACCCATATCCTGGGCAGTAAAAGATCCGCGCAACTGGTTCAGTCGGCGATCGAAGCGCACGATTTCAAAGGAGTCACGGGAGGCTTCCGTCGCTAAAGGGTTTTGGAAATTAGTAATCCGTTCACGCCCGCCGCTTTCCTGGGCAGAAAGGGAAAAGGCGCAGGCGAAAAAGGCAAAAACGATAACAAGGAGTTGTTTCATAGTAGGAGTGATGTCTGAATCGGTTAAAGGTTAAGTGGTTATTCGTTATTAGTTATTGGTTATTCGTGCTGATAACCAAGCATTTGCAATCCATTGAATCTAAACTCATATCGACAAAGACTTATGTTTGACAAAAGTAGAAAAATACTGTTATTTCAACTTCGAAGATTTTTCAGATTCCCGTCGTTGCTACAATACCAGGCTTCCTGCGCCAGTTCAAACATGGCCGCATCGCCTGAAGAATTTCCGTAAGCAACAACTGCACTGTATTGATTTAAATTGTATGCGTCCCGGATGCGCCGCGCTTTTTCTTCCCGGTTACAATTCGGGGTGGAGAATGTGCCTTTAAAAACCTCCTGTTCGTAGGCTAATTCCGTGCAAATCAATGCAATACGCTCCGCATCGCAAAATGGTTGCAGCCATATATCGATGGAAGCCGACACAAGAACAACCATGTCTCCGGCATCCCTGTAGTTCCGGAGGGTTTCTAGCAATTCGGTACGCAGCATTTTTTGCAAGCGCTGCTGATAAAACTGCCGGCCGAGGCCAAGCAAGGTTGTGCGATTTTTCCCACCAATAAAAGCGGATAATACAACTGCCTTAGCGCGTTCAGCGCGTTTTTCCGCTGGCAGCAAAAAAAACTGTGGCAACTGAAACAACAACTGGAAAACACCGGAAATCATGCTGCTGAAAGGTGTTGCAAACCACAAAAAAGCCGGAAAGGAATCTCCTTTGGTCAGCGTACCGTCGAAGTCGAACAGCACCAGGCGGCGGGCTTTCCCTGCAGCAGCAGCGGTAATTTGATCGGCTTTATTCATAACGGACAATCCAGAAATGAGGGGTTTCTTCCAGTATTTTTCCTGTTTCCAGCACATGCCTGGTCAGTTCCAGTTCGGGGTCGTTCTGTATTTTTGCTGCAAAACTTTTTTGGATAAACACCACCGGCTTTTTCTCTTTCAAAATATTGATAACCAATTGATTGTTGCCATTCATTTCTCTTTTTACCACCCAACCGAGGGGCAACACCGGCGCTGTGCCGGTTAAAAAATGGGCTTGCGGAAAAGCCGGCAAAACTTCAAAAACAGGCCCGTAACGCTCCTGTAAATATTTTACATCCAGGTACAGTTCAGCCTTTTCAGGACTGCTGTAAATCCCTTGCAGTTTTGGGAAAACAGTACCCAAATTCGTCGTCATGGCACTGCGCAGACCGTCGCGGTACACAAATTCATAACTGAAACGAGCGATACCCAATAAGAGTATGACCTGCATTACAGACAACCATTTCGGGTAGACTTTCCCGTTGTGCGCTTCCCATAACGTGCGACTGATTTCAATAGTGGTAAAAACCCAGGGCGTAGCCAGAAAAATAGGAAGATTATACCCCCAACTCACCGAAGCGCTCCAGGAAATAGCCAGTAACAAAAGTAAAAGCGCCGTCTGATGGGGCAAACGGAAAGGCTGTTTTGCGGGCGTCTCCCGCTGTTTCCAGGCAAAAGCAACTTGCCGGAAAGCATAAGCCACAGCCGTCAAAAACAACAGTCTGGACTGCGAAAATGGCGCGGTGAATTCCATTCTGTTCCAGGTGTCGAATACAAAAACGCCGAGTAATAAACTGAGCCAAAGTCCCCAGGTAGTGTATGCGGTTTCGGCTTTGGGCTGTTTCAGAAACCACCAGATGACCGGGCCCAGGAGTATGGCGCTAAACAAAACCAGCGCCGGTTTGATGCGAAAATAATCCAGCAAACCATGTTGCAGTGCCTGACCGCCGGTTGCGGAAGAACCGGTCATTTGCAGGTAATTAGTCAACAGGTCATTTTGGTGTAAGTAATTGATAAACAGGGTGATGGAGAAAACAAAGCCTGCTGCAAACCAGAACAAACGCTGCTTTTTTAAGGGTTGATCCCACAGCAAAAATACCAGAGGAAAGGCTACTACCAGGGGATAGAAGGATTGCTTGCACAAAAGCGCCCCAACCAAAAATACACCCGCGAAACCAGATCTCCAGCCAATAACCTGCATGTTTTTATGGGGTCCGGCATACAACCAAAGCGCCACCACGGAAAACAGAATCCCGTCGATCGTATGCCAGGCACAGGCCGGATAACTGTGGACAGAAACAACGAAACCAAACATGGCCAGTATCCATCTAAAACTGCCTTTTGAAAGCAGGTCCGATGCTAACCAGGTATACAGCGCAACTTTGAAGTAAAAGAAATATCGTTCGCCGAGTATACTCCAGTTGTCGGGAAGTACCGACATTTCCATTGCCCGCATCCAGACAGATAAGGGTGGCCGCACATAAATAATGTCGTGGTACAATGTTTTGCCAGACAACACCTGCCAGGCCAGCCCGGTAATAAACCCGCCGTCAGTTTCATTTATCCCAAACGGTGCGTAATACAGGCAATAAGCCAGCACAAGGGATACAAAAAGAAAAGGATACGTGCGTTCTGGAAATACCTGGGACATGAAGAATACTGTTATTTACAGTGCCGTTTGGTAGTAGTGATCAATTGCCGGATAAACGCAATTTCAGGTTTAATTGCCTGATTATCAGGGTTCTCCAGTTCATTTCGGAGCGATTGCTCTACAATATCCAACTGCCCTTTACTGATGGCAAGTTCATATTGAAACAAATGTTCGTGTCGGAAATGTTCAAACGCGAGCGTATGCGGATCTTTGGGTTGTAACTTCAGGTAAACGAAACAAGCCGCCAGCGCAACCACTGTTCCCGCAAATCCCGCCAGCAACAGCATTTTGAAGCCAAAGCCGCCCTTTTGCAAGCGAAGTTGTTCATAACCGTGCTTGAGTTGGCGGTGCTCTTCCCGCAATGCCTTATGCTGGTCATAAATGGCCGACCACTCAGCCCTGGTTTTCTCCACCCTGTTTTCTGCCTCCGACAATGCCTGCCGAAGTGCAATTATTTCAGAATGTTCATTGTCTGGTGTTCTTGTTTCCATTTTTTCGCAATTTTGCTGCACAAATATACAATCATGAAACTCGATATTTTAGCCGTCGGTATTCACCCCGACGATGTGGAACTGAGCGCATCCGGCACTTTACTGCGCCATGCAGCACTGGGGAAAACTTTTGGCTTGCTCGATCTGAGCCGGGGAGAACTGGGCACCCGGGGCACCCCAGAGATTAGGGCAGAAGAAGCCGCAACATCAGCAAAACTGCTCGGCGCCCAGGTACGTGAAACGCTGGATATCCCCGATGGATTGTTTGTCGACAGCCCGGAACACCGCCTGAAAATTATTCGTGTTCTGCGCAAATACCAGCCCGATATCGTGTTGTGCAATGCCCTCACGGACCGCCATCCGGATCATGGGCGAGCGGCAAAAATGGTGGCGGAGGCGTGTTTTTATGCCGGCCTGCCGCGCATCGAAACCTTTGATAATGAAGGAAATAAACAGGAAAAGTGGAGACCTAAGGCCGTATATCACTACATCCAGGACGAGCAATTGACACCCGATTTTGTGGTGGACATCAGCCCATGGTTTGCCCGGAAAATGGAAGCCATTCTCTCCTTTCGGTCCCAGTTTTATGACCCCAACGGCACCGAGCCCAATACACCCATTTCCGGGAAAGATTTTCTGGCGTTTATGGAAGCCAAAGGAAGGGTGTTCGGACGTTCCATCCAGGCTGAATATGCGGAAGGTTTTAATGTTGCGCGAACACCGGGCGTGGGAAATCTGTTTGATTTGTGGTAAATACTTTTCTCTAAATTTGTCATTCAAAATCATTCCTATGAAAAATACCATATTCAGGCTCACATTTGCAGCACTGACCATATTCATGCTAGGTTCTTGCGCCAGTGCAACCAAACAGTTTTCCAACCGGCTCCAGGGTCAGTGGGAAATTGTACAATACAAAACGGAAATTCAGCAACTGCAACGCACCGCTTTCCCGCCCTACCGCAGCATTACTTTTATGAAAAAAGGCCGTGGCCGTGTCAGCGCAAACAACGAGTACTCCGCCGAAAAAGGCGGACAGGGTTTCGATTTTGAGTGGTCATGCACCGAAAACACGGTCACAATGCGTGGTTTTGATACCGATTTCGCTCGTTCCTGGATCGTTGTGGAGAACAAAAAAAGCAAACAGGTTTGGAAATCCACCGACGGCGCCAATGGCGTTCAAACGCTCGAACTTAAAAAATAAATCCCGCACCCGGAACTTATATGCAACGTCGTCTTATTGCCCGCCTGCTTATTCTCGCCGCATTAGCAGCAGTCGTTTGGTTTTTCTGGCATCGGCAGCAACAGGCGCAACTTCCTGTTAGTCAGCCCGATACGAGCGGACAAACAAACACCCCGGGCAGCGGCGCTCAACAAAAAAAAGTGCCTGCCTATGTGTTGGAAGTTTTGCAATATATTCGCCGGAATGGCGAAGCGCCGGATGGATATGTCGGTGGCCGCGAGTTCCTGAACAAGGAGAAAAAGTTGCCTGCCAAAGACGACAGCAACAAACGGGTCCGGTATTCCGAATGGGATGTCAAACCAAAAGTGAAAGGCAAAAACCGGGGCCCTGAAAGGCTCGTTACCGGTTCCGACCACAGCGCCTGGTATACAAAAGACCACTATAAAACCTTTTTGAAAATTGAACAATGAAAATAATCGATCATAAACCAGATTTCCCTCCTTCTGTTTTTGTTGCCGAAATCGACGGCAGCAAAGCCCGCACCTTGCGCGCTTTTTACCCGCGTATTTCCAAGGTGCTGCTGTTTCCCGATTATTTCGGCAAAAATCTAGACGCCCTGTTCGATTGTCTCTGTTCACTCGAAGTGACTGGAAAACAGGAGGTTGTATTGCTCATACACCACCCTTCTTCTTTTCTGGAAAAGGAAAAAGCCGAAAAAAAGGAAGCCGCGCTACAGGTGTTGCGCGAGGCCGAAAAAATGGAAAACCGGTACGATGGCGTGCATTTTAAAGTCATTGGGTATCATCGGAAGTGATTTTGCCTAATTTTTCGAGCAGGCATGTATGGTCTTCGCATTTTGCCCTTTACTTTTTGCTTTTAAAAAATCACCACACATTTTTTATGAAAAAATTCCTTGCTTCATTCCTGTTTCTTTTTCCGGTATTGTTGTCCGCCCAGGGTATGTGGGTGCCCCTTTTACTCGAAAAGCAGAATGAAAAAGAGATGAAATCACTCGGCCTTAAACTTGATGCCGATGATATTTATTCCAATTTTCAACCGAGTATCAAAGATGCCATTTGCCAGTTTGATGGCGGCTGTACCGGTGAAATGATTTCTGCCGAAGGGCTGCTGCTCACCAACCACCACTGCGGGTTTGATGCCATTCAGCAATTGTCCTCGCTGGAAAACAACTACATCGAAAACGGATACTGGGCAAAAAGCCGCGCAGAAGAACTGCCCGCAAAAGGAGTGACTGCTGTGTTCATCAGTAAAATGGAAGATGTTACCCTGCTGGCATTGCAAGGTATTTCGGATGGCATGGCTGAACGCGACCGTCAGTCGCAGATCGATAAAAACCTGGCGCAGATAAAAGTCAATACCAAAAAAGGCAAGTCGGAAGAGATCCTGATCAAACCTTTTTACAGCGGCAACCAGTACTATCTTTTCCTGACCCGTACCTATAAAGACGTCCGTTTTGTCGGCGCTCCGCCCAGTAGCATAGGTAAATTCGGC
>JADLCC010000013.1 GCA_020847425.1 Saprospiraceae bacterium | reverse complement strand
TTGCCGGTTTTACCCTCGTGCACGGAAATTGAAAAGCCGGAGTATCTGGTTTTTAGTGGGGGGCAGTTGACAACCCTTAGAACCCCTTCCTTATAACTCCGAACCCAAAAATAACGCGAGCCATCCCGGAAACTCCCGGAGACGGCTCGCTTTTTTTCAGACACACCCTAGTAAATACGGATGGTGAGATTATTTCCACCCTCCACCCAAAGCCCTGTAAATGTTGACTTTGGCATCAAGCTGCTTCATTTTGATCTCCACGGCGTCCATTTTTGCCTCCAAAGCTTCCCTTTGGGTAAGCAGTACCTCGGCGTAATCCGCCCGTGCGGAATAGAACAAGGTATTGGCGATTTGGGTGGACTGCGTCAGTATTTCTACCTCCCGGCTTTTCATGGCATAACTTTTATTGAAGTTTTCCACTTTGGCGAGTTGGTTCAACACATCCACATAGGCGTTTAAAATGGATTGCTCATATTGATAAACCGCCTGGATTTGCCGGGACGATGCGGAATTGTAGCTGGCGGTGATCGCGTTTTTATTGATGAGTGGGGCCATTAATTCACCTGCCAGATTGTACAAAATGGATTTAGGATCAACAATGTAAGCGGGATTGAATGCCTGAAATCCAAGATCCGCCCGGATACTGAGCGAAGGCAAAAAATTGGCTCTCGCAACCTGAACGTCGAGTTTGGCAGCGGATAGTTCCAGTTCAGCTTTTCGGATATCCGGCCGGTTCAGCAACAGCTGAGCGGGGATGCCATCGGGGGAAAGTGTGTCTATGTTAAGTTCCAGATATTGATCTGAATTTCGCACAATCGCATGGGGCATCTGGCCGGTAAGGAAATGCATGCGGTTTTCTGTTTCGGTGATTTTCTGCCGGATGGCGAACTGCCGGTTTTTTGTGTTGAGCAGTTGGGCTTCGAAACGGTTGACTGCCAGTTGGTTTACCTTGGCCGCGGCTTTTTGCTGTTGCACCACGTTCAGGGCATCCGACTGTATCTCAATGTTCTGGTCAATGATTTTCAGAAGGTTATCCAACGCCATCAGTTCATAATAGGAGCTGGCAATTTCCGAGATCAGGTTGGTGGTCATGAAGTTTTTACCCTCGGTACTGGCAAGGTATCTTACGACGGCTGCCTGTTTGGCTGTCCGAAGTTTTTTCCAGATATCCACCTCCCAGGAAGCCCGGAGCCCGAACGCAAAATCAGGCAAAGGCTCGGGGAAAGGCGTGCCGGGTTTCACTTCCAGCTCCTCTTCCAGCGCGCCGAATCGGGTGTACCGGGCGGATTTTTCTGCTCCCATGCCGGCGCCCATTTGAACGACTGGCAGGTACTCGCCTTTTCTGGTCTGTATCTCGTTTTGGCTTATCTGTATTTCCTGCTGAAGGATATTCAATTCCTGGTTGTGTGCCAGGGCCGTATCAATCAGGGAAATCAGGTTGCTGTCTGCAAAATAGGTCCGCCAGTTGAGGTCTGCGATGTTCACACTATCCGAAGAAAGTCCGCCATAAACGGCCGGTAGCGACTTGTTTTCCTTTAGGAAGTTGTTTTGTGGCACTTTACAACTCCAGGTGGAGACCAGTAGCAGTATCCCCCCGGCGATAAGGCCGATTGTTTTATTGCTCATTTTTATTTTTTTTCCGGTTAACGATTTTCAGGAGTACATCCAGGTTTTTTATTTTTTTGAGGAGGGAGGCTTCCGAATCATTCTCCACCAAATCTTCGGTTAGCGGGTTTTGATCTTCATCCTGGATCAGCTTCCTGCCTTCAGAAAGTTTTCCAAAAACATAATAAAGGCCGGGCACAACAATGACACCGAAGATGGTGCCGAGCAGCATACCGCCGAGCGACGAAGCTCCGATGGTCCGGTTGCCGACAGAGCCTGCACCTGTGGCCCTTACCAGTGGGATGAGTCCTGCAATGAAGGCCAAAGAGGTCATTAGGATTGGCCTGAACCGTGTTTTTGCACCTTCAATGGCCGATTCCATCAGCGTTGCACCCTGGTTGTGCCGTTGAATGGCAATCTCAACAATCAGAACTGCATTTTTACCAAGCAAACCTACCAGCATGATCATACCGATTTGGGCGTAGACGTCGTTTGTCAGGCCCATGATTTTCAGCAAAAGAAAGGAGCCGAAAATACCGGCAGGCAAGGACAACAACACGGCGAAAGGGATGAGGAAGCTTTCGTACTGTGAGGCAAGCACGAGGTATACAAAAATGAACACGATGATGAACACGTACAGCGCTTCGTTGCCACGGTTTGCTTCGTCGTAGGAAAGCCCTTCCCACGCGATGTCGTAGCCATGGGGAAGCGTCTCGTCGGCCACTGAACGGATGGCAGCAATGGCATCTCCGGAGGTGTAACCGGGGGCCGGAACACCTCGGATGGAGGATGATGTGTACAGGTTGAAGCGTGTGATCTCATTCGGACCCTGCGTTTTCAGTAGTGTAGCGAACGCCGAATAAGGCACCATTTCATCGCGATCGTTTTTAACAAACAGATTCAGGATGTCCGACGGCAGGCGCCGGTATTCGGGGGCGGCTTGTGTGTACACTTTGTAAAAGGCATTAAATCGGGTGAATCCTTGTTCGTAGGTGCTACCAATCAGGATATTCAGATTTTCCATGGCCTTTGAAATGGAAACCCCCTTTTGCATGGCCTTTTCATTGTCGATGACGATTTCAAACTGCGGATAATTGGCGGCATAAAAGGTAAAAAGGCCTGAGAGTTCTTTGCGTTTTTTCAGGGCTTCCATAAAGGCGATGTTCACCTTGTCAAATTCCTGGTAGTCCACGGTGCTGTTTTTATCCAGCATGCGCAACGAAAAGCCGTCGGAAGAACCGTATCCGGGTACAGCAGGCGGTTCAAAAAATTCCACAACTGCGCCCAGATCCTTCGTTTTTTCTTCCAGTTCCTCGATCACCTCTTTTGCGGAATGGTGCCGTTGCTCCCATTCCTTCAGGTTGATCAGACAGGTGCCGGCATTGGAGCCACGGCCCTCCGTCAGGATTTCATATCCCGCTAGTGAGGTCACCGATTGAATGTCTTCAATTTCCTCTGCTATTTTTTGAAGCTGTCTTGAAATTTCATTGGTACGTTCCAGTGTGCTGCCGGGTGGCGTTTGAATGATGGCGTAAACCTGTCCCTGATCCTCGTTGGGAATAAAACCTGTCGGCAAGGATTGATTGATCTGGTAAATGCCGAAGCAAAAAGCAAGGAGCAAGCCGAAAGTGACCAGCCGGCGGTCGACAATCAGTGTTATCAGTGAAGTATATTTACCGGTAACCCGTTCAAAAGTCCGGTTAAACCACCCTAAAAACAGACTGATTGGGGTGCGTTTACGGGGTTTACCGTGCTGGTTTTTAAGAATCATGGCACACAGCACCGGCGTTAGGGTGAGTGCCACCACGCCCGACAGGATGATGGCGCTGGCCATGGTGATTGAAAACTGCCGGTAAAACACACCTACAGGCCCGGTCATAAAGGCAATGGGCACAAATACGGCCGTCATGATCAGGGTTATGGCAATGACGGCACCGCTGATTTCGCCCAATACTTTTTGCACGGCATTGTATGGAGACAAATGTTCTGTTTCCATTTTAGCATGCACGGCTTCGACCACCACAATGGCGTTGTCCACCACAATTCCGATGGCCAGTACCAGAGCGAACAAGGTGATGAGGTTGATGGTCAGGCCGAACATTTGCATAAATACAAAAGCCCCCACCAGGGAAACCGGCACCGCGAGAATGGGAATAAGCGTAGAGCGCCAGTCGCCAAGAAATAAGAACACCACCAGCGCCACCAAAATGAAGGCCTCCACGAGGGTGTGCATCACTTTCTCGATGGAGGCGTTTACAAACTTGGACACGTCGTAGTTGATCTCGTAGGCCATTCCCGGCGGGAAATCCTTTTTAAGCTCTTCCAGTTTTTCTTTGGAATTTGCGATAACCTCGCTGGCATTGGTACCGAAGTTTTGTTTAAGTACAATGGAGGCTGAGGCATATCCATCCTTGTTGGAATAGATATCGAAAAATTCGCTACCCAATTCAACTTCTGCAAGGTCTTTCAGCCTCAGGATTTCGCCTTCCGGGTTGGCTTTGATGATGATGTTTTCGTACTCCTCGGGTTTGTTAAAACGTCCTTTGTAGGTAAGGGTGAATTCAAGGGATTGCGCCTGCTTGCCGGAGGCCTGACCCAGGCGGCCCGGTCGGCCAATGATGCTCTGTTCCTCCATGGCCTTCATCACCTCCTCGGTAGAAACGTTGTAGGCCCGCATACGGTCGGGCTTGAGCCATACGCGCATGGCGTAGGTGCGGCTGCCCAGGATTTGGGCACGGCCCATACCTTTGATACGTTGCAGTTCCGGAATAATATGCACGCTGGCGTAGTTGTACAGAAATTTTTCATCAGCGTTTTTATCCGTGCTGTAAAGGTTGACGTACATCAGCATGCTGGGCTGAATGGGGGTAATGATGATACCTTCCCGTTGCACCAGTGGCGGAAGGTTGTTCATGATGGCGTCTACCCGAGTTTTTACGTTCACCACCGCTGCATTCGGATCGGTGCCGGGTTCAAAAACGATTTGAATCGTGGCCTCGCCCGCACTGGTGGCATCGGAGGTCAGGTACAACATGCCCTGAACGCCGTTGATGGCGCGTTCGAGGGGAATCAGGGTAGATTCAACCAATACCTGCGCGCTGGCGCCGGGGTAGGCGATGAAAATATTGACGCGTGGAGGCGTGATGTCGGGAAACTGAGAAATCGGTCTTGTTCGGATGGCCAGGATACCCAGAAAAACCACAGCAAGTGAAATCGAAATGGCAAGAACCGGCCTCTGAATGAATTTGCTAAACATGGAATAAATTTTTGAAGGTTCTTGCCTGGTTATTCAGACTTGAGGTTTTTCAACTCATGGATGACAGCGTAAAAGGTTTTTTCTTCGTAGTGAATGACATCGCCGTTTTTAACCTTGCGGATCCCCTCTACCAATATTTTATCCGATGGGGCCAGTCCGCCGGATACAGAATAGACATGTGGCATTTCATGCTCAACGGTTATTTCCCGGGCATTTACCTTGTGGTTTTCGTCCACGACGTACACGAACTTTTTATCCAATATTTCATACGTGGCCGATTGTGGAATCAGCATCGCATTTTTGACCGGCACCGGCAAAAGGATGTTGCCGGTTTGGCCATGGCGCAACAAACCTTTGGAATTGGGGAAGGTTGCCCTAAATGCGATGTTGCCGGTCTCGTTGTTAAAATCGCCTTCGATGGTTTCAATCACACCAGCAACTTCGAACAACTCGTTGTTGGCCAACATCAGCTGGACTTTAACCGGCTGGCCGGACTGCGCCTGTTTCGCATAACTGATGTATTCTGCTTCGGGCACATTGAAATAGACCCAAAGTTTGCTGTTGTCGGAAAGTGTGGTGAGCAATTCGCCTTCATCCAGCAAACTTCCTTTCCGCACGTCGTTGAAGCGCCCGACAATACCGTCGAAAGGCGCCCGGATTTCGGTGAATCCAAGATGTACCTTGGCCAAATCGTATTCGGACTTGACTTTTTGCAGCCTGGCATGTGCGAGTGCCAGTTCGTTTTTGGACACAATGTTGCTGTCGGCAAGTGCCTTTGTGTTTTGGTACTCAAGTTCGGCGAAGGTCAGTTCTGCCTGAGCCTTTTGTGCCTCGGCCTGATAAACCAGGGGCATGATTTTAAAAAGCAGTTGCCCTTTTTTTGCCATCTGCCCTTCATCCACATGGATGTCCTGCAAGTATCCTTTTTCCAGGGTGCGCAATTCAATATGCTGAAAGGAGCGAACCTGACAAACATACTCGTGGTGCAGTACCGTATCTTTTACAATGGGATGGCTGACGATGAAGGTACTTTGCTCTTGTTTGGTTTCTTGTTCGTGTTTGCAGGCACTGATGTGGAATGCCAACAGCAGTAACATGAAATGAATGTATTTCATAGTGCTTTTGAATAAAAATGAAGGAAAACAATACAATGCCCTCCTGTGAGTTGCAACGCAACACACGGGCAAAAGAGGATTGTCCGCAGAAGTAGGGGACCCTCAGAAAATTACATGGGGAATGCCTTAGGAAAGGTAGCCCTGGAAGGAGTGGTAGAGGATAAAGAAGGCGGGCGCCCGGAAAGAATTGAGCAGGTTGACCTGATATTGCCTGAAAGCGGCAGCGCGGCCCGGCAAAAGGGTGTTGGCCTGTTCAAGAGAAAAAAATGCTTCAGATGGTAGGGGTATCTGTACCGGGGCGTCATTGTCGCCACCGTTAAAACCTCCGCCCGAACTGCCGGAATCTTCAGGCGAGACTTCCTCCTGTTCTAGGATCACTTCCATTTCGTCCAATTGGCTGAGCAACGGCATGTGGTTGTTATGCCATGCAG
>JADLCC010000012.1 GCA_020847425.1 Saprospiraceae bacterium | reverse complement strand
GTAAAAGCATAGGCCGTAATAATTGGGATCGGAACACTGGTAAATGTATCATTGACAAACGCGCCTGTTACGCCGCTTACATTAAACGGAGCAGTTCCAACCGCCTGAAAACGAAGGATATAGGTTTGTGTGGCGAGGTTGCAGGAAATATTAAGGTTTTGAATTTGCGGTGCGGTGTTCACCGTTATGATAGCAGTATCAACAGCAGAAGTGACACAGCGCGCATCCCCCACAGAAACCAGTGTCACGGTGGTGTTGACGGCAGGTTGAATGGCCAACTGGAAACTCGCACTTGGTATGTTAGTCTGTGTGGGTTGTTGAACGCCGTTCAGTGACCAGGTCAGCGAGAAAGGCGGCACACCTGTAAGAGTTACGGGAATTAAAAACTGACTTCCGCTGCAAACACTTCCGTCGGCGCCGAGTGTGGCACTAGGCAACGGATAAAAAACCACTGGTGTCCCCTGTGAAATTTTGACGCATATATCGGCAAAATCGACATTTCCGTTGACATCCGCATTGCCGGCTATGGCTGAGATGTAGTACGTGACGCCCGTTTGCATACCCGGCAGGAATGTAAATGAAGGCGTTGTGTTCCAGGCCAGAATAGTGCCTACAGGAATGGCGGGATTGGTGTGCAGGATAAACCGCAAAATATCATTGCCGTCGTTCACAAAATTGTTGTCGTGCACAGCGGTAGCGGTTGCCCCGGTACACACCTCGATCGTATCCGTTAAATCCATGGCGCCTGCATTGGTCACACAGTTGCAGGTGGATGGCCCACTCACCGTGATATCGCCACAGTTATTGGCATCGAAGAAAACAAAATTGTAGCCTTGTGCCTGTGGTATCGGGTTGCTTACAAATTGAGTTCCTGTAAATGTTCCACCCTGAGGCCCCGGAACAAGGGTTAGTGGCAGGGCCGCATTCAGCACATCGAAGGAGACAATGTAGTTGTTGAGCAGGGCATTGCAAGTCAGTTGCAGGTTGGTATACGAAGGCGGGTAATTGACCGTAATGGTGGCCGAACCTTGCGCATTTCCGGTGCAACCCGGCGATTCTACACTGATCAAACTATAGGTAGTCGTTACATTCGTATTGACCGGGATAAAGTAAGGGTCTTCAAAAGTGGTATCTGGCGGCTGTACTACACCGTCGATGCTGTACACGACGATGAAAGGCTGTGTTCCGGTCAAATCAATCATAATACTGGTATCCGCAGAATTACAGAAGGTATTGCTGCCGGACATGACCGCTGTAGGTGGTGTGAACACAAAAACAATGGCTTGTCCGGATACCGTACCTGTACAGGTGCCGTTGGTGACGCTGACCAGTCGATAAATCGTACCATTCATTGGATTGACCGGAATGGAAATGGTAGGGTTGTTGGTCGTGACAGGCGGTTGGGGTATGTTATTCGCCGAATAAACGAAGGTGAATGGCCCGGTTCCGGTAAAGGTGAAATCGATGCTTGTGCCGGTGCCGTTCGTACAAATTTGTTCTCCACCGGAAACAACACCCGTAGGCACATCCGTTACTGTGATTACCGCACTGCCGGAGACTGTTCCCGTGCATCCGTCTGCTTCGACGCTGGTCAATACATAGGAAGTGGTGGAAACAGGCATTACCGGAAGCACAAACGGATTGCTGGATGTTACAATTGGAGTTTGTGCAATGCCATTTGCCGTGTAGTTGACCGTATAAGGCCCTGTACCGGTAAAGGTGAATGTCAAATCGGTCGATGTATTGGCACAAATGGTTGTTGTACCCGAAAGTACAGCGCTTGGAGGCGTCGTTACTTCTACGGAATAGGTACCGCCTGCCGAACCCGGACAACCCGGCCCGGAAACACTTTCCAGTACATAATCATTCATGCCTACAGGAGGTGTAATCGGAATGATGTAGGCAGTATTCGGTGTGGTAATTGGTGTTTGTGCAACGCCGTTGATCGAGTAAACGAAAGTATAAGGGCCAGGACCCATAAAATCAAATCGCAGGGTATCACTTTGGCCACTGCAAAGCAGGTTGCCTCCGTTTTGCAATGACCCGCTGGGACTGTCGGAAACGGTTACCACAGCCTGGCCGGAAGCAGTGCCGACACAACCGCTGACATCCACACTGGTTAATATATAAGTAGTCGTCAGTGCCGGTGATACGCTCAGGGTATACGGGTTGCTGGAAGTGGTAACAGGTGTTTGCGCTACGCCTTCGGCCGTATAATTAAAGGTATAAGGTCCTGTCCCTGAAAACGTTACGGTAAGGTTTGCGTTTTGTCCCTGACAAATGGAAGCCGCGCCCGAGAGGGTCCCGGTTGGGGCCGAGCCAACAGTAATTACAAAACTTCCGCTGACGGTGCCCGGGCATCCGGCAGACGATACACTCACCAGCGTATACGTATTTACACCGCTGGTAGGCGCGGCATCGATGGTGTAAAACAGGTTGGAGGTTGTAATGGGCGCTTGATTGACGCCATTGATACTATAAACAAACGTAAAGGGTGCCGTACCTGTAAACGCAACTTCCAGCGGCAGTGTTTGCCCGTTGCATATGGTAGCATTTCCGCTACTCAATGCCGCTGTCGGAATTGGTTTGACATTCACGCTGGCCACCCCCGAACCTGTCCCGCTACAACTATTGGCGGTCACACTGGTCAGCGTAATAGTAGAAGGTTCCGTGAGGCTTACCGGAAACTGAAACGGATCGGAATTGGTCACCATCGGCGGCTCATCGTTTCCGTTAATGGCGATCACATAGGTATAAGGAGCGCTGCCTCCGGAAAAATTGATCGAAACCGTTGCATTCTGGCCCAGGCAAATATTGTTGCTGCCCACCAGGCTCAGCACGCCCGTCGGGGCAGGGCTCACCGTTTGAACCACGGATGCATTGGCGCCGTTACAATTGGCATCCATCAAACTCTGAATGCTGTAAGTCGTTGTGCCTGTTGGCGTTACAGGAATTTGATAGGGGCTGCTATTCGCTGTAAAACTGTTTACTAAAGTTGGACCTGCAAATAAATTGAAATTCCAGGGGCCCGTTCCTGTGAACGTGACATTCAAATTCGTCTGGGTTCCGGAGCATACCGGAGTTGTCGCGCTGAACACGGCCGTCGGCGCAGGAGAAACCGTAATGGTGGTCATGGTGGCCGGCCCGGCACAGGCTCCTGTAGGGGTAAAGGTCAGGTTGACTACGCCGTTTTGCAGCGCTGGATTGAAGTTGGTGCCGGTTACGCCGGGGCCCGACCAGGTACCGTTCGGTACCAGCGGATCGCGCAGGGTATTCAAACTGAAAGTACCCGAATTGGTACACAAATTGGCCGTGCCCAGCACAGGAATCGGGCCGGGATTAACCGTAATATCAAAACTTACCGGATCTCCGACGCATCCAGCGGAGGTTGGTGTTACAGTGATTGTGCCGACACGGGCGGTAACGAGCCCTGCGGGTGTCGGGAAATTGCCAATATTGCCAGTACCCGAAGCGCCCAGTCCGATGGTGGTATTGCTGTTGGTCCAGGCATAAGTCGGCGCCGGCGTGCCGGTACCCGTAAAGGCAGGCACCATTGCTGTCTGTCCCGAGCATACCGTAATATCGGCAGGTTGGTTGACGGTTGGCCTGGGTACGCCGCTCACGCGCACATTATCCCAAATGTAAAATTCGTCATTGGCTTTATTCGCGCCAGAGATACGGATCTGGATACTTCCACCGCTCAAACCGTTGATCGTAGCCGTTCCGCTTACACCCAGATCGCCGGATAAGCCACCGATGGCAAAGCCCGGATTGGACTGGTCGGCGCCGCTACCGCATACATAATAGAATTGTGTCCAGGGGCCTCCGTCGATACTGTATTCAAAAACCAGTTGGTCGTGTCCGTTATCAGCGGGCGAACCGGTACAACCATAAGAGGGGGCTGCAGGATAGTCGCATTCCATTGGACCTACCGCAGCCCAGTTGGCAAAAAGCGTAACATTGCAGTAGCCATCTATATTAATAGGATTGGTCAGCCATTCGCCGTCATTTTGACCCCCATCATTGGGATTCGCGGTACAACAGGTTCCCTCCATATCGTTGATCCGGAATGCGGGATACGTGATGCCTGCGGGCGCGGCAGGCGGACCACCAGGTGCAACAGCAGCAAAAGTATTGTTGCCGCAGCTGATAAACGCAGCCGCCCAACCCTGGTTGGCGCCGCCAAAATTTTCCTGCCAGATGGTGACTTGCGACTGGGCAGTTGGTGCGCACCACAACAGTGCAAGCACGACGGTAATAGGAATGAAACGAAGAGGCATACAGGGGGAGGGAACAGCAGATGTTGTAGTGAAATACTGCATAATGGTTGTAAACGGCTCGAATTGTATGAACGGGGCGCTAAGGTAGCGTGAAATGCATCAAAACACATTGCATGCCATCGTTAAGGCTTCTTTACTTATTAATATTTTTTATCAAATTGATCATAACTTCCATGATTTACAGTGATTTGTGTGTGATCCTTCCTCCAGGAATGCGATTTTGATTTTCATCGTTACCAAATCTTTTGGCGTCCGACTTACCTTTACCCTCATGAATTTCAATACGCTTGTTTCCAAACTAACTGAAAAAAATGTCAGACTGGTGGCTGTTTCCAAAACCCAGCCGCCGGAACGCCTGCTGGAACTCTACCAGGCAGGACAACGTATTTTTGGAGAAAACCGCGTGCAGGAGATGCTCGAAAAACGGGATGCGCTGCCTGCCGACATTCAATGGCATTTAATTGGCCATTTGCAGACCAATAAGGTGAAATTTATTGCGGAATTTGTTTCCATGATTCATTCTGTGGACAGCCTTCGCCTGTTGATGGAAATTGACAAACAGGCAGCGCGGCAACATCGAACGATCGATTGCCTCCTGCAATTTCATATTGCACAGGAAGAAAGCAAATTTGGTTTCGATGAATCCGAAGCCTGGGCCTTGCTGGAAAGCCCGGAATTCCGGCAAATGAAACATATCCGCCTGTGCGGAGTGATGGGACTGGCTTCGTTTTCTTCGGATACGGAACTGGTGCGCAGCGAATTCCACTACCTGCACGATGTTTTTCAACGGATCAAAACGACGTTTTTCCCCAATACAGCGCATTTCTGCGAAATTTCCATGGGCATGTCGGGCGACTGGGAAATTGCCGTTGAAGAGGGTAGTACGATGGTGCGGATCGGGAGTTTGTTGTTTGGGGAGAGGTGAAAGAAATAGGTTGAGGTTGTTGAGTGGTTGAGATTGTTGAGGGTGATTACGCTTGGCCTTAGTGTTGCATTGAGTTGCCAACCACCCTCGCCCTCCTTAGCCCAATGTCGTTGGCTTAGCGAAGAGGTGTCATTTGCGACGCAGGTGCAAGTGACATCTCGTAGCGGATGAGATTGTTCAAGATCTAAGGAGGGTGAGGGTAACTCAGCGCATCACTAAGGCCAAGCGTAATCACCCTCAACAATCTCAACCCTCAACACCCTCAACCGCCCAACAATTCAAAAATACCTTACTGATGCGAATAAAGTACCCGGATTTTATACTTTTGCGCGCCCTAGGCTTCAGCCCTCTATGTTTCAGTTCGATCTATCTAAAATCCTCGATCAGTTTGTTTACCACCCGGAATCGCCGCTGATTTTCAGCAGTGGTGTTTTTATTTTCTTTTTTCTGGGTTTCTTATTGATTTACAGGGCTTTACTTCCCCACGAACGTGCCCGGATCATTTGGGCGACGCTTTTCTCCGTTTTCTTTTATTACAAAAGCAGCGGTATTTTCTTCCTGCTTTTGGTGGCGAGTGTCATTGTCGACTACAACCTGGCCAAGTGGATCGAGCAGGCGGAAACCAAACGCACGAAAAAAATACTGCTGGTTTGGAGCCTGATCGCCAACCTGGGCATGCTGGCGTATTTCAAATACACCAATTATTTTGCCGAAATCATCAACGGCATTGCTGGTTCACAAATAGGTCCGTTCGATATTTTTCTGCCCGTAGGTATTTCGTTTTTTACATTTCAATCGCTGAGTTATACCATAGATGTATACCGGGGCGAATTGAAAGCGCTGCACAATATCTGGGACTACGCTTTTTTCGTAACTTTTTTCCCGCAAATGGTCGCGGGACCGATTGTGCGGGCATCAGATTTTTTACCTCAAATCCATCGCCCCTGGGTGGTTAACCGGACCGACATGGGCCGCGGCGTTTACCTGATTTGTGTAGGGTTGTTCAAAAAAGCGGTCATATCCGACTATATTAGTGTCAATTTTGTGGAGCGCATTTTCGAGTCGCCGCAGGTGTATTCCGGTTTGGAAAACCTGTTTGGCGTGTATGGATACGCCATGCAGATCTATTGCGATTTCAGCGGGTATACGGATATGGCGATTGGCATCGGATTGCTGCTGGGATTCCAGTTTCCGCCCAACTTCAACTCGCCATACCAGTCGCTCAGCGTGACGGAATTCTGGCAACGCTGGCATATTTCACTGTCTACCTGGCTGCGCGATTACCTGTACATTCCCCTCGGCGGCAATCGGAAAGGGCGGGTGCGGACCTATATCAACCTGATGCTAACCATGCTGCTGGGTGGATTCTGGCACGGCGCCGCCAACCGGTTTATCATCTGGGGCGCACTGCACGGAGGCGCTTTGGCTGTGGAACGCTGGTGGAAAGAAACCTTTCCCAATAAACCTGGCGCTATTCGCCGCACGCTGGGCGGGCTCTGGACATTTCATTTTGTTTGTTTCTGCTGGATCTTCTTCAGGGCTGAGCACATGGACATCATTTATTCCATGTTGTACCAGATTGCTTTCGACTTCCGGCCGCAGATTTTTCCGGATTTTTTAGCCGGATACGCCCCGGTGATATTTTGGATGACACTCGGTTACGGCCTGCACATGCTTCCGCCTGCTGCTGAACAATGGGGGCAACGGATGGTGACCGCCTTGCCGCTTGTTTTTAAAGCGCTGCTGATTACCGTTGTGGTAGTGCTGGTTATGCAGATCAAATCTTCGGAGATACAGCCGTTTATTTATTTCCAGTTTTAAGACAGGGATGAGGAATGAGGGATGAGGGATGGGCATATCACGCTCGGTCATTCCTCATCCCTTATTCCTCATTCTGTGGGCTACCTGCACAACGCCGCGTATTTTTCCTCCAGCCATTCCCAGTCCACAACGGTCTCTTGATCCAGCCTTTTTCTGATTTTTGCCAGTCCTGTGCTGATCTTTTCTTTTCTGTTTAGTTGTTGCCGGAGTTTATCCAGCGCGGTGACCAGGCTAAAAAAACGCAACCTTTCATCCCGTCGGGGGACGGGGAACACATCGTCGCGGCGGATATGCGTAGAAGTGGTGCGTAGCATATTTTCAGAGTAATCATCGTCCAGGGTATCCATTTCATACCGTATCCGTGCATCCAGCGTGGCGGTGATGGCGTACAAATAGCTGTCGTCCAGGTCGCCATAATTCAGGTAGTGCGGCAAGGTTTTCGCGGCCTTGGCGTATTCGGCACGGTAGAAATACAGCGCTGCCTGCAGGATATCAATCACCAGTTCCTGCTGCTGGGTACCGATAATACGGCCTTTAAATTCGTTAAAAAACATTTCGGCCCAGTGTACCCTTCCCAATTTCAGGGCAGTGAACAGGATATTCTGCAACTGGCTGCTTGGGAGTCCCGCTTTTGACCCGATTGCCTTCAACTGATCCAGTTGAATCAGGTAAAGGCGTTCCAGGAATCGGCGGTCTTTGGTTTCCCTGTAACGGTTGGGCCAGAAACTGCGCAACATGATTTTGCAGTCGCGCAGCCGCTCAGTAGGCAGCACATCTGTATACTCTTCCAGCCAAAGCCGGATCTGTTCCGAAAGTTCATCGGCCTGTACCGGATCATCCTGTGTGAGAAAATCGAGTAAAAGACAGTACAAACGGATCGCCGGTGTCTGCAGGTAGTGGTTTTTGGTGAGCAGTTGCGCCAGTTGGCGGGTGATATCGCGGTTGGTTTGCAGCCGCTGGTACTCATCCGAATCCTTGTAATAAATCTCAATGAGGCGCTGGTGGTGCATGAGTTTGCACATCAGGTCGAGTTTATTGAGGAGGTAGAACTCGTCGAGTTGTTCTATGGTGTGGAGAAAATTCTGGTCGCTCGAATGATTTTCCTGTAGCCCTTCGTAAAAGGATTTTTCCTGTTCCACTAAAAACTTGAAATAGTGAAAATCAGTAAACTCATATTCCTCAAAATGTTTGAATATTTTATGGCTGTCGATTTCCTTTTTCGCCTGCTGGTATAAATTCAGGAAAAAGTTTTCGGCTTTGCGTTCACGGCGGTTGCTTTCGGATTCCGCTCCCTCCATATGCTGTTGTGGTGCGGGTGGAGGCGCTTTTTGCTGGTGCAGGCGTTCACTGTAAAAGCGCATCAGGGCTAGTCGCTGCCGGGTATCATGTAAGGAGCCGGCGACTATACCATTTGCCGCTTTTTGGCGGGTGGCATTCTCCTCGATAGCCGTCCAATGCTGGAAAGTTATAAATTTTCGCACAATCGCCATCAACTGGGTCATGGTTCGGTGCAAAGCCGTGACCGAATCCTTGGATTGCGGGAAAAAATGACGGCTTGCCAGGTCGCGGTGCAAGGCCGGGTTTTTAAAATCCGGGTAATATTTTTTTAAATATTCGAATAAATCAAGGGTTTCTTCCGGTCTGACTATGTTGAAAATAGGGGACTGAACAAACAAATGCAATGTCTCTATCTCTTCCTGCCTGAGCAGTTGGAGGGTGCGTACTAACGGACTATTGTGCATGAAATGGCGGGTAACTGGGCTTTTTTTGATGAAAAAAAGCGTTTTTACATTGTTCAGGTGTTGTAGTACTGCCTGAACCATTAGGGCAAAAATCAGAAAAAAAGCGGAAATACCCTTCAATTACTTTGGAAGTAATCTCAAATTCTGTATTTGAACACACAGGGGTGGCGCCTGCATCTTTGTGCTATCAAAAACGAAAAGAAATCAAAACAGGATAACACCTGGTGAAAACATCCCGGATAACCACCCCAAATACCAAACCCCATAAACTTTAACCAATAAACCATAAACCCTGGAATTCCACCCCAAATACCAAACACCCTGAAAAGCCACCCCAATTAACAAATCCCTTGAACAATTACCAATAAACCACAAACCCTGGAATTCCACCCCAAATACCATAAACCACCAACCATTAACCCAACCCGAGCGATTTAATGCCTGGCAGTGTCTCCGATAAAAGTCAATTGGCGGGGGCCGACGACGGATCACTGTCAGGATTTTCGCCCGGCGGGAATGGAGCGGATAAAAAACCATCCTGAAGAAAACCTTTTTGCAAGAAACCGATCAAAACCAACCTCAGGAATCAAAAAATTGCATGGTGCCTCTTAAAACCTAATCATCGAGCCAAAGAATGCCTACCCCAAGGGCCACCCAAACCAATTGAAAGCGTGTGAATACGAGTGAGTTGTAGCAATTACAGTTCTACTCCGCGTGCGCCCCAAAAAACCACTTTTGAAATGCCGAAAACCAAACGCCAAAAACCATCATACCCTGTATGATCCCAATTTTAGGCTTCAAATATGGGCCTCACACTTGACTGATTGAAAACAACCTTTTGAAAACACCTACCCCTTTTAAGCCGACAGTTTAGTTGGTTACCGAATGATGCACTTTTCTATGTCGAAATACCTGCAAAGGTGTTTCGATATTTTTTTGCCCGTACCGTACCGGCGGCTTCAGCCGCCGGAAATTTGGCCCGTGTACATTTCATATTGCATCCTGCTGCTTCAAACGTTTTCCGGCGGCTAAAGCCGCCGGTACATCAGCGGGCATACGGCACTGCATCCTGCCCGCAAAATTCGCCTTTCAGGAACTTGTAATAAGCGGCCACGCCGATCATACCCGCATTGTCGGTACAATATTGAAACGCTGGAATGTAGGTGTTCCAGCCTTCCCGGGCGCCCATTTCCTGCAACGCCTGCCGTAAACCGGAATTGGCGCTCACACCGCCCGCAATGGCTATTTCCTGGATCCGTAATTCCCGGGCTGCCTTGCGCAGTTTTTTCAACAGTATGGTAACGATACTTTGTTGAACAGAGGCACAGATGTCATTCAGGTTTTGATCAATAAAACCAGGATCGAGCACCATTTCTTTTTTCAAAAAATACAAAATGCTGGTTTTTAACCCGCTGAAACTAAAATTATACCCTGCAATAGCCGGCTCGGGGAAAGGGAAACGCGGCTGACCCAACTTTGCAAACTGGTCGATCAGCGGCCCGGCAGGGTAGCCAAGGTTCAGTATTTTACCTGTTTTGTCAAATGCTTCCCCTGCGGCGTCGTCCAGGGTTTGTCCGATGACTT
>JADLCC010000011.1 GCA_020847425.1 Saprospiraceae bacterium | reverse complement strand
TAACTCAGGCCTGAGTTACCACCCTCAACAATCTCAACCTCTCAACAATCTCAACCCTCAACAATCAACCCTCAACAATTCACCAACTGCTGCTTATCTTCGCCCCATGCGCCGCACCCTCCCCACTGTCGAACAATTCGTGCAAGGCATCCTGTCGGGCGACCGGATGCTGCTGGGCAAGGCTATAACGCTGGTGGAAAGTACCCGCCCGGAACATGGCGAACTGGCACAGCAGGTCATTGCCCGGTTATTGGCCCAAAAAACAGATCGGCCTGGAAACCTGCGCATCGGTATCACCGGCTCGCCCGGCGTCGGCAAAAGCACTTTGAGCGAAGCGCTGGGATTGTACCTGACCGGCCAAGGGAAAAAAGTTGCCGTACTGGCCATCGACCCTAGCAGCGCCATCAGCAAAGGCAGTATTCTGGGCGACAAAACGCGGATGGAACGATTGTCGGCCGACGACAGGGCTTTTATCCGGCCTTCTCCTTCAGGCGATTCGCTCGGCGGCGTCGCCCGTAAAACCCGCGAAACCATCCTGCTGGTCGAGGCTGCCGGTTATGACATTGTTTTGATTGAAACGGTCGGCGTAGGCCAGTCGGAAATAGCCGTGCACAGCATGACCGACCTTTTCCTCTTGCTTTTGCTGCCCGGTGCAGGCGATGAATTGCAGGGCATCAAACGGGGTATTGTTGAAATGGCCGACCTGCTGGCCGTCAATAAAGCCGACGGCGAACGGCTGAAACTGGCCAATCAGGCGCGTGCGCATTACCTCAATGCCACCCATCTGCTGCCGCCCAGGCCCAGCGGATGGTCGCCTCAGGTGCTGGCCTGTAGCGCCGAACAGGGCAGCGGCATTGCCGAACTTTGGGCAGCCATTCAGGCTTTCCAGTCGCATGTGAGCTCCAATGGTTTTTTGGAACACAACCGGCAGCAGCAAGCCCGCTACTGGCTGCAGGAAACACTGGAAAGCGGCTTGAATAACCTTTTTTACCAGCATCCTGCCGTCCGGGAAAAATATGCCGCGCTGGAAAAACAAGTGCTGGAAGGAAGTGTTTCTCCTTTTTTCGCTGCGCAGGAAATCCTGGACGTTTTTCAAAAGGAATATGCAAAACAATAAACCCGAACTTTTTTTCCAGAAACTGGGCGTCGCCGACCTGGCTTTGCTGCAATACGTCGGCCGGGCTACTTACGAACCCTATTACCGGCATGTGTGGCTGGACAATGGTCTGGAATGGTATATGGAACACTGTTTCGGGGAAAAAAACTTATTGCCCGAACTGGCAGATCCGAATGTGGAATACCTGCTTGGAAAAGACGCTTCGCAGCAGATTGCGGGATTCATGAAGATAATTTTGCATAAATCCATGCCGTTTGAAGGGGAATCCAAAGCCCTTTTCCTGGAAAAAATTTACCTGATGCCCGATTTTTTCGGAAAAGGGATCGGTCAGTTATTCCTTGAAACACTACAGCAAAAAGCGATACAACTTCAATATAAAGCATTGTGGCTCAACGTAATGGCAACGGGTCCGGTAGATGCATACCAAAAAGCGGGCTTTGAAATTGTCGGAAAGACACGATTTGAATACGAACTATTAAAACCCGAAGAACGGAACGGCCTTGTTTTATGTAAAAAAATATAAAAAAGTGTTGCGAAATTGGAATCTTTACTTTTACCTTTGCAACACATAAATGAAGCGTGTTTTGATGGCCCGGCGGCGCGTATGAGCGCTGCTGGGTTTTTTTATTTCCAATCGCCGGCAGCTAAATCTCTCTCTCAGGCGTTAACGCGCAAGAACTTCCTACCGGATGTACTGAGTTATTTTATTACTACCCTGTTCAAGACGGCGGCTTTTCCTATTTTTGCGCCGTTTTTGAAAGTCTGTCAGAAAAATCACTTTTAGCGTTGGGCCATTTTTTGGCATCACAATCATTACACACATGAGCAATCGCGACAACCTGCTGGGGGTCTTTTCGTCCATTTACCGATGGAGAAAAGCCATTCGGAATATTTGTCTTATCACGCTTATCGGCAGTATCGTTATCACCCTCTTACTGGATAATTACTACAAAGCGACGACCATTTTTTACCCCGCCAGCCCTGAATTGGCCAACCCGGAACTTATTTTCGGTTATACCAGCAAGGTGACCGAGTATTTCGGTTCCGACCGCGACCTGGATCGCCTCGTTGAAATTTCGGTCAGCAATGAAGTGGTGGATTATATGGTTTCCAAGTTCAAACTGTATGAGCATTACGATATCGACTCCACTTCGAAAGAAGGCCCACATAAAGTCCGCAAGCAGTTTCGCAAGTTGTATTCGGTACTGAAAAACAGAAACGACGCCATCGAACTGAGTATTGAAGATACTGATGCTACATTGGCATCTACCATGGCCAATGCAGCCCGCGACAAAATCAATATGATCGGCCAGCGCCTCATCAAAAGCAGCCAGGCCACCCTGCTCGCCACTTTTGAAGACAATATGTCGCGCAAACGGACCGAACTGGCCATTCTGGGCGATAGTTTGAATACCCTCAAAAAATTCTACAATATTTACGATGCCGGTTCGCAGGGCGAACAACTGGCGGAGAACCTGACCAAAGCGGAAGCCGAAATCATACGCGGCAGGGCCCGACTGGAAATCCTGGAAAACAACCCGCTGATCCCACAGGATACGATTCAGTACATCAAGGCCGATGTGCGCGCTTACGAGCGGGAACTTTCCCGACTCACCTCTCCCAGTGTAAAAGATGACCGGCTTAACCTGGAGCGTTTCAACGAAGGCCTGCCCAAGGTATCCATCCTGGCTGACTTGCACTTCCAGGGCCGGAAACAACTCAGTTATGATCTGGAGCGCTACAATCAGATCATGGCCGCTTATAAAACGGATATTCCTTCCCTGCAACTGGTAGAAACCGCTGAAATGCCTCGTATTAAAAGTCGCCCGGGGCGTACTGTGATCGTTCTGGCTTCGGTCATCGCTGCTTTCTTTTTCAGCATTCTCGGCGCTTTGATCGCCGATGCGTACAAGGAAGTAAACTGGCGGGAAGTAAGGGGGGAAATTTAAAAAAGGCAAAAATCAAAGGGCAAAAGGCAATAATAGCATTCGAATAAGTGAGTCTTTTGCTCTTTCCCATTTGCCTTTTGCCCCTTGCTTTTTGCACTTTGCCTTTTGTCTTTTAAAAAATGCTACATCGAATCTCCACCTTACTGGGTATACCACGCGACCACCCGCAGCAATGGCTGTTTGGCGGGCTGGCGGTGCTGGGCGTGCTGCTGATCTGGCTGGGGATCGGTCTGCAAACCTGGTGGTTGCTCGGTGTTCCGTTCGTATTGGCAGTGTTGTGGCTCGCTGCCGTCGACTTCCGCAAGGTGTTTTTCCTGATGATCGCCTGCCTGCCGCTCTCCATGGAGCAGGAACTGCCCGGCGGTTTGGCCACCGACCTGCCTTCCGAACAACTGATGTGGGTGCTGACCCTTTGCGGTGTAGGCTGGCTGCTGCAAAACTGGCGTTCCGTCGATGTGCGTTTTATCCGGCACCCGCTCAGCCTGGCGCTGCTGCTGCATTTGTGCTGGATCATGATCACGGTCGTCACGTCGCAGGATATTTTTGTTTCTTTCAAATACCTGCTTGCCAAAGGCTGGTATGTCATCGTGTTTTATGGCCTGGCTGCGCACCTGCTCAACACGGAGCGCGATTTTAAAGCGTTTTTCTGGTGGTTCCTGCTGCCCCTGTTGTTTGTGGTCCTCACGGTTTTTGTCCGCCATGCCGCCATCAACTTTTCGTTTCAGGATGTCGCCTATGTCATGGGGCCTTTTTTCCGCAACCACGTGATGTACGCCTGCCTGCTGGCCATTTTCCTGCCCTTCATCTGGTACGCCACGTACTGGTACAAACGCTGGAGCGGTACCTGGTGGCTGCTGGTGATCAGTATCGCCTTCCTGCTGGTAGCGATCAATTTTGCCTACACCCGCGCCGCTTATGTGGCCCTCGCGGCGGCAGTCGGCATTTACTGGATCATGCGCTGGCGGATGATGAAAATGGTGCTGTTGGGCTTTAGCGTGGTCATGGGTATCTTTATCAGTTTTGTCGGCACGCGCGACAACTGGCTCGAATTCGCGCCGGACTACGAACGCGCCATCACCCACACGCGTTTTGACAACCTGCTGGAAGCCACCACCAAACTGGAAGACATCTCGACCATGGAACGCGTGTACCGCTGGGTAGCCGCCACTTACATGATCAAGGAAAAACCGGTGACGGGTTTCGGACCGGGCAATTTTTACTTTTTTTACGAGAAATACACGGTTTCGAGTTTCAAAACCTACGTGAGTGACAACCCCGAACGCTCGGGCATCCACAACTACTACCTGATGACTGCCGTGGAACAGGGCCTGCCCGGCATGGTCATTTTTATTATTTTTTCGGTGCTGGTCATGCTCTATGGCGAACGCATCTACCACCGCACGCCGCCCGGCTGGCAACGGCGCATGGTGACCGCCTCGGTCATGTGTTTTATCCTCATCGACCTGCTCATGCTGATGAACGACTTCGTGGAAACGGACAAAATCGGCTCGCTGTTTTTTATGTCGGTGGCGATGCTGGTGAATTTGGATTTGAATGGGAGGCGGGAAGAAGGGGCTTAGTGGTTGCATT
>JADLCC010000010.1 GCA_020847425.1 Saprospiraceae bacterium | reverse complement strand
GCAACGAAGCCCAGTATCGTAATCAACAGACAGCCAAATCCGCCGCCGGGAACGCCGCCGCCCCGCTGTCCGCCGAATTGGTTGGATGCAACAAAGATCATATCCGAAATAATAAACCCTTTTGGGGCAGTTATCAAAAAGTTGAGGTCAAAGTTGCGTTGCTCCCATACGGAGCAAGGTGGAAAATTCGTCGAAAGTAAGGGGCATTACCGACAAACGGCCATTGCGGACCAGGGCGATGTTCTGCAAATCAGCGTGATTTTTGATTTCAGGCAATTGTACCGGCCGGTTGAAGGCTTTGTAGGGCTCCAGGTCTACACAGGACCAGTCGCCTTTTTCGGCCGTCGGGTCCGGGTAATGCGTGCGCTGTACCCGCGCGATACCAACCACTTCCAGGCCGATATTGCTGTGGTAAAACAGGCATAAATCGCCCAGTTGCATCGCCCGCAGGTTGTTGCGGGCCTGATAATTGCGCACCCCGTCCCAGCGGGCGGTACCGTCCTTGACGAGTTGCTCGTAACTGAACACATCGGGTTCGGATTTGACAATCCAGTATTTTTGATCTGTGGGTTGTTCCATGGTGTGATTCGTTTATTGGATTAAAGGGAACACGGATTTAACGGATTAGACACGGATTTTTACAGATCTTTTTTAATCCGTGTCTAATCCGTTTAATCCGTGTGCCCCAAATCTACATTTTCATCCTCGGGTGGTAAAGGTAAATCGTCTCCTTGAGGTACTCCGTGTCCAGGTGGGTGTAAATTTCAGTGGTCGTGATGCTTTCATGCCCCAGCATGTCCTGCACGGCTTTCAGGTCGGCGCCGCCCTCCACCAAATGCGTAGCGAAGGAGTGGCGGAAGGTGTGCGGACTAATGTTTTTTAAAATGCCTGCCTGTACTGCCAGGTCTTTGATGATGTAAAACACCATCACGCGGCTGAGCCGGGCGCCGCGGTTGTTGAGAAAAACAATATTTTCCTCACCCGGTTTGATCCGTTCCTGTTTGCTGCGGATATGGTCAAGGTATATGCGCAGGTATTTCACGGCTTCCCCGCCGATCGGGACCAGGCGTTCTTTGTCGTTTTTGCCCAAAACCTTGATAAAACCGGCTTCCAGAAACAGATTGCTCATGCGCAAATGCACCAGCTCGCTCACCCGCAGTCCGCAGGCATACAGCGTTTCCACGATGGCGCGGTTGCGGGTCCCTTGCGGTTCCGAGAGGTCGATGGCTGCCAGCATACGCTGGATATCGTGCAGGGAAAGTACGTCGGGCATCTTGCGGTTCAGTCTGGGGCTTTCCAGCATTTCCGTGGGGTCTTCATCCAGCAGGTCCTCCACCAGCAGGAATTTGTAAAACGCCCGCAAACCGGAGATCAGCCGCGCCTGCGAACTGGCTTCCAGCCCCAGGCGGTTGACCCAGAGGATAAATTGTTCCAGGTGGTTTCTGCGGACGGCCAGGGGGCCCAATTCGGCTTGCTCCAGTTCGAGGTACTGCACAAATTTCTGTACGTCGCTCAGGTACGCTTCCAGCGTGTTGGGGCTGAGCGAGCGCTCGAAAAGCAGGTAGGCGCGAAATTGGGTGAGTGCAGATTGCCAGGTCATGGGCTAATAATTAGGCTTACAATCAGGTAAGTGCAAAAGTTGAGTTGCCGCGTAGCGGCTTAACGTCGGTAGAAAATATGCAAAAATACGGATATTAAGGTGCGTAGCACCGCAACTATATTATCTTACGGTGCTACGCACCTTCAACTACCTTCTGGCATTCAGGCTACCGACGTTAAGCCGCTACGCGGCAACCTAGCACAGGTTGGGGGGGGCATCAATTCCAGTTTAAAACAGCTCTAATAACCGAACAAAAGCCAAAGTGTCGGGTTTATGACGGTTTCTTTTTTGGAAAAATCACAGTACTCCTGAAACATTTATATCCACTGTTCAGCAAAAATTAAAACTGACAGTGTAGTAATATAATGGAAATAAAGAAACGGATCTGATTCGAAGAAAAAACGTCAAATCTTGAACCTCATTTCTCAATTCTATATTGAAGAGGCCTTTGATTTAATGTTAAATTCTGAAGAAGAGATTCAAAAAGAAGTTTTTTATTTTTTAAGTAGTCAATTTTACAGGCTGAAGAAATATTTCTTATGGGATATTATCAGTGATGAGTATTATAATCAAGAAATAGATAAGGTGATTTCCGAATTTATTTTAGAAGTTATAAAATTTTAAACTCTACGTCCCGTCAATCCTATGACTGACGGGACGTTATTTTTGCTATATCAGACAATTAAAACGTCAATCTTTCAACCGCAAAATCTTGATTTCCACCCGCTGGTTCGTGCGCCTTCCTTCCGGCGATGTATTCGGCACGAGCGGCAGGCGTTTGCCGTATCCTTTGTACACTACGCGTTTGGGGTCGATGCCTTTTGCAAACAAGTAATCTGCAACGGTTTTCGCGCGTCCTGTAGACAATTTATCAGCAAATTCATCCGGTGGCACGTTGTTGGTGTGGCCGCCGATTTCGATCACAACTGTGCCGTTTTCGCTCATAAAATCGTACAATTCATCCAGCATAGGCAGTGATTCGGATTTCAGGCTGGTGCTGTCCGAATCAAAATTGAGCAGGCGCATGCGGATGGTTTGGCCGCTTTCCAGGTTGCCGGTAAGTTCGGGCAGAATGCGTTTTTCCGTTTCAAAATCAATCTTTTGTGCACATCCGTTGGCGTCGGTGACACTCACGCTGTGTTTGCCCAATGGCAGTTTCGGCGCCGACAAGCCGGTTTGTTTGGTGTCCCACAAAATAGTGTATTTGGGTGTGCCGCCTTTGACCGTCAGTTCGGCTTTCCCGTCGTTGCTGCGTTCGGTGGTAGCGCCGATGTTCCGGATCAACGTCACTTCCAGGGGAGTAGGAGATTTTACTTCGATGGCTGCTGCCTGTGAAGTACCGTTGGCATCGGTAACCGTAACGCTGTAAGCACCTCCATCCAGGCCTGCGGGTTGTCCGCCGCTAAGAGCAGGCACATTCCAACTGAAGGTAAACGGCGATTTTCCGCCGCTGACCTGCACATTGAGCGCCGACTTTTCTCCTGCGCATTTAATGGCTGTTTTTTCCGAAATACGCACCGCCAGGGGTTGGATATTTTCCGAAATCAAAACGCCGACACTCTTGAAACATCCGTTCGCATCGGTTGCCGTAACAGTGTGCAGACCCGGCGGAAGTTTCACCGCCGTAGCCGTGGTTTCGCCGTTATCCCATTTAAAAGTAGGTGTGCCTGCGCCGCCGGTCACTTGCGCCAGTGCTTTGCCATCACTGTTTCCGGTGCTGGCAGGCGCTTCTACGTCGGCGGTCAGCGTCAAAGGTTGTGGTTGAACGACACTATAACTGGCGGTGCGGGTGGTACCTGCCGCATCCGTAACGGTGACCAGATAATCGCCGGCCAGCAAGCCGGTGGGCTGGTCGCCCGAAAGCAAGGGATTGTTCCACAGGTAGTTGAAAGGGCTTTTCCCGCCGCTGATTTCAACTGCCAATGCAGCCGTTCTGTCGCCGGAGCATTTGATTTTTGTTTTTTCCACAATGCTGACGGTCAGCGGCAGTATATTTTCCGAAATGGTGATTGCCGTAGTCGCCACGCAGCCGTTGGCATCGGTGACGAGCACGGAGTGTTCTCCTGGCGCGAGTTTGGTCGCCAGAGCAGTTGTTTCACCATTGTCCCATTTAAAACTTGGCGCGCCGGTACCACCGATAGCCTTAGCCAGCGCTTTTCCGTCTTCATTGTTGCTACTTGCAGGGGCTTGAATCGCAGCATTTGCAATCAGGGGTTGCGGTTGGGGTACGTTGAAACTTGCCGTGCTGCTATTGCCTGCCGCATCCGTAACCGTGACCAGATAGTCGCCGACGGATAAGGCAGTAGGCTGGTCGCCGGTCAGCGCAGGGTTGTTCCATTTGTATTTGAAGGGGCCTTTGCCGCCGTTCACCTGAACAGTCAGCGCGGCGGTTTTGTCGCCTGCACATTTGATTTTTGCCTGTTCCGAAATGCTGACGGAAAGTGGCTGGATATCTTCCGAAATGGAAACGGTAGTGGATGCTGTACAGCCATTGGCGTCGGTTACAGTCACGCCGTTGTTGCTGGGCGCCAGCCGGGAGGCCAGGCTGCTGCTTTCGCCGCTTTGCCATTCAAAAATATAACTCCCGGCGCCGCCCTGGGGTTGTGCCTGTGCTTTACCATCTTTATTGCCCGTACTTGCAGGCGCCAGTATGGTAACCGTGAGGGTCAGGCGGTCGGGTTGTTTGACCGTAACAGCGGCGATACTGGTAACATTGAGCGCATCGGTAACGGTCAACTGGTAGTCGCCTGCAGCAACGCCCACGGGTTGATCGCCGTTGATGGAGGGGCTGCTCCACTGGTATTTGAAGGGGCCCTTGCCGCCGGTTACCTGTACAGACAGCGCGGCATTTTTTTCACCGAAACATTTAATACTCGTTTTTTCTGAAATCAGAATGCCCAGCGGTTGAATGTTTTCCATGATGCGCACGGAGGCTGTGGCTATGCAGCCGCTGGGGTTGGTAGCGGTGACGCTGTGCTGTCCAGCAGTCAATTTGCTTGCTACGGCAGTTGTTTCGCCATTATCCCATTTAAAACTTTGCGGCGTAACACCGCCTGTGGCCTGTGCCAGCGCTTTGCCGTCAGTAGAGCCTGGTGTGGCGGGCGACTGCCCCAGGGCGATGAGTGCAAATGGCTCTGGCTGGGGCACCACTACTGCGGCAAATGCGGTAGTACCTGCGGCATCCGTTACCGTGACCTGATAGCCACCCGCAGCCAAAGCGCCGGGGGTTTCGCCGCTCAGGGCAGGGTTGTTCCACTGGTATTTGTAGGGTGCTTTACCGCCGGTTACCTGCACTGCAACGGCCGCCGTTTTGTCACCGGCGCATTTGATCGAACTGGTTTCAGTAATGGCAATCGAAAGCGGCGCTATTTTTTCAGTAATGGTTACTTTGGCTGTGATGGTGCATCCTTTGGGGTCGGTTACCGTAACCGTGTGTTCTCCGGCGCTCAGTTTGGTGGCTGTCGCCAGTGTTTCACCGTTGTCCCATGTAATTTGTAAACCGGAGGCATTGCCATCGATATCTACTTCCGCAACTGCGTCGGACTTGCCGGGGCCGGTAATGGCCTTGCGCTGGCGGGCGACGATCCGAAGCCGGGCATCGGGCACAGGAACCTGAATGGTGCGGGATTTGCCCTTGACATCGGTCACGGTAGCCGTATAGTTGCCTGCCGGAACATTGTGCGGGTTTTCGCCGCTCAAACCGCCGGTCCAGTCAATTTTATAAGGAGCAACACCGCCTGTTATTTTCAAACGGAGCACGGCATCTTTGCCATTTCCACCGCAACTGATCGGCTGTTCGATGAGGAAGTTGACCGTCATAGAAGAGGCTTTATCTACGATGTACAAACCTTTATCCTCCGTGCCGACCCAGACGGCGCTTTCGTTGTCGATGGCCATACAAGTGCCGTATTGGCTGGTATAATATTCGGGTCCGCTGAATGTCGTGTAGGTATTGTCCAGCAGGTCGAAGCGGGTGAGCATACCCGAAACGATCCACATTTTTCCCATTGCATCGATATCAAAATCGGCGATTTGCCCTTCCAGGTTCTTTTTGTCAAGTGCCAGGTCCGACCATTTGTCGCCGTTGGGCGCCTTACTGATCTCTCCGTCCGCCAACACATAGGTCACGGTGCCGTATTCCCTGATCCGTTGAACCGTGTATCCGGAGAAATCGGATTTCCATCGACCGGGCGTTCCGTACATCAGTCCGTCGTCGGTACCTACCCAAAGGCGGTTGGTTTTATCCTGAAAAATGACGGTGATATTGTTGGACTTCAGTTTTGAATTGACGGTCTTGTACTGTTGCACCATCTGGAGTTGGGGCGTAGTTTTCAATTGATACAAACCGGAAATATCGGTCCCCAGCCAGAGTGTTGCCGACGCCGCATCGTACCAGGCTGCCGTTACCTCGCAGTCTTCCCCTGCAATTTTTTTAAAATCAGCGTCCGACCAGGTAAAGTCGGCGTTGCCGCCCCGATAAGCCAAAACCGATTTTTCGCCGGCCGCCAATGTGCGGGCAGTGGAAAGATCGGCGGCTTTTACCTGAAAAACCCCTTTGCTGTTCGCAGCCCATTTGCGGCCTTCCGCGTCGATAGCGACATTCAGCACCGGCAATGCCCGATCGACGGCACTGCTCCGGGTTACTTCAAGCCCTGCCTTTTGGGCAAAATTTTCGGAAAGAAAAAAGAACAAAAACGCAATCGTCAGCGCCGATGACAGGCGGGAAAAAAAACTATTCATCATTATAAACTGGTGAGAAACAATATTAGGTGTTTGGTTTATGGTGTTTGGTGTTTCGGGGTGCTTTGCCAGTCTTTGCTCAATAATCATGGGCAAAGCACCCCGAAATACGAAACACCATACACAACTTACAAAACCACAAAAACTCGAATATCTTTGGCCGGCAAAGGTAGACCAGAAGCTCTTAACGCAAAACTAAAGCCGAAAGTGTACAGGTTTACTGGCGCACCAGTTTGGCGGTTCGCCAGTTCTGACTCGCTTTTTTAATTTTTACTACATATACACCTTTGGGTAAGTCGCCCGTCCATATCGGATCGCTGCCCTGGATAGAGGTGTCGCGCCACAATTTTCCATCTGCACCTACGATCTGCAATTTGATTTTTTCCGTGGATTTTAAATCGGTCAGCCGCACCCAGGAGCCCGCCGGGTTGGGGAAAATACCCAAATCTTCCGTTGGCGCTTCGTGGCCTGCCGAAACAGCGCCTGCAAACAACCACTCATAAGCATCGGGGAATTCACGGGCCCAGAACCACTCGGAATGTTCTCCATCGGAAGGCACCTTGAAGTACTTTTCAGAGGCTGAAAAACCGGCAGTACCCATGGCATTGGCGACCTGCTGCATATCCTGTTCCACGTAATCCGGCTCATCGCCGCCCGCGAGGAAATACACCCGGGCGCTGCCTTGTTTGGCATGTGCAGCCACGTGGTTGGCGGGGTTGTTGCCCGCAAACCAGAACGCCGGCGAAAAAATGCCCGCTTTGGAAAAAACGTCCTGGCGTTCTGAAAAGCCGTACATGGAAATCAGTCCGCCCATGCTGCTGCCCATAATCCCGGTCGTATTGCGGCCCGGCAAAGTGCGGTAGTTGGCGTCGATATACGGTTTGAGCGTGCTGACCAGGAATTCGACATATTCGTCGCCCTGGCCGCCGCCGTATTGAGGATTGACCCATGGGGAATACTCGTTGAGTCGATCGACGCCGCCATTGTCGATGCCCACGACGATGCAGCCATAATCGCCTTGCTGGTGCAGTTCGTTGAGCGATTCGTCCACTTCCCATTCGCCCGAAAAACTGGTTTCGTTGTCAAACAGGTTTTGTGCGTCATGCATGTACAACACCGGGTAGTTTTTGGTCGTGGTAGCATAATCGGGTGGCAAATACAGCCAGATGCGCCGGTTGCGGTTGAGTTGGGGGATGTAAAAATCATTGTCCATGATTTGTACATTTGAAGCGGCAGAGGAATTGCCACCGCTGCCGCCGCCCAGGTCTTCCCAGGAAAGAATGGGCAGTTGAATTGTTTTGGGCTGGCCGTTGTACGTCGTTTCGTGGTCGGGCTGGAATCCGCCGCCGGCATTGCCTTCCACGGTGGGCCAGCCGCCGCGGGTAAACTTGAATTTTACCGTACCCACAGCCGGCGTCAGTACAATACTAAACTGGCCGTTCCCCATCGGGGTCAGTATCTTGGTGGCGTCGCTGGCATTCCAGTTGTTAAAAGTACCGGCAATATAAATACTGGATCCTGGCGGGGTATTGCCCGGTATGGCCGTTACTACAATGGTCAGTTGAGCGAACAGAACTGCCGGTAGCAGCAAAAAGAACAGGCAAATGCCTGAAAGTAGTTTTTTCATAATTTTTTTAAATCGGTAAGGGATGTTTATAAAAAAGGCAAAAAGCAAAGGGCAAAATGCAATGGGCGCAGTCGGATGACTGGACATTTGAGACCGAACGGATCTGCATTTTTGCTTTTACGTTGAAAATTTCCGCAAATTTCCGAAAAATCCCGGCTTTCAGGGTAGAAAATAGATAATTCCTATGTTTTTTATACTAACTAAGATGGTGGCCCTGCTGTTGAAGCCGCTGAATATTCTGCTGATTACAGGGTTGTTTGCGCTGTTTTCCAAACGGCCGAGACTAAAAAAAATGGCCATCAGGGCAACGGTAGCCCTGTTTTTGGTTTTCAGCAATCCCTGGTTGATCAGCGTTTTGAGCGGAATATGGGAAACCGGTCACCGCAGCCCGGTCGATATTGCCCAGCCCTATGATGTCGGGATTGTGCTGGGCGGTTACACCGAATCGCTCACGGCAGCGCCGCCGGGTGTGCTGACGTTTAGTCGTTCGGGCAATCGCCTGAGCACTGCCCTGTTGTTGTACCAGCGTGGCAAAATCAGGCACCTGTTGTTGTCGGGCGGTTCGGGACGAATTATCGGAACGGAACAGATCGAAGCGCAAGTGGTGCACGATTACCTGTTGCAAATGGGCGTGCCTGACAGCGCCATCTGGGTCGAAGACCGCTCGCGCAATACCCGCGAAAACGCTTTGTACTCCGAAATGCTGGTCGATAGCCTGGCGCCCGGTGCGCGTTGCCTGCTGATCAGTTCGGCCTGGCACCTGCGCCGCGCCGGGGCTTGTTTCGACAAGGCGGGACTACATTGTGATACTTTTGGAACCGATTTTTTTGAAGAAAAAAGTCAGGGCAATCCCTTTCGCTGGCTGGAGCCCGACTGGAAAGCGCTGATGAAATGGGAGTGCTTGATGAAGGAGTGGATCGGGTGGCTGGCTGTTTGAGTGTTTTGGTGTTTTTGTTTTTTAGTGGTGCGTTGCCTGAGCCATACACTAATGCAAAACCTGAAGTGGAATAATTATAGTGCGCTTAATCTCGATATAGAACACCAATAAAACCACTGATTCCAAGCGCCATCGCCCTAAAACACCAAAACACTAAAACACTAAAACACATGTTTAAATTCACCAAACAACACCCCGACCAAAGCCCCAATCCCTGGAAAACCCATCGGATCGAAGAGCCTTACAGCAACCCCTGGATCCGGATTACGCACCGGGAAGTGACCAATCCTTCCGGCGGTGCGGGCATTTACGGCGTGGTGCATTTTAAAAACGTAGCCATCGGCATCGTGCCGCTCGACAGCGAGGGTTATACCTGGCTGGTGGGGCAGTACCGCTATACCCTGGAACAATACTCCTGGGAAATACCCGAAGGCGGCGGCCCGCAGGGTACTTCGCCGCTCGAATCGGCGCAGCGCGAATTGCTGGAAGAAACAGGCATCACCGCCCTGCGCTGGACGCCGCTGGTGGAATTCCATACTTCCAATTCTGTCACCGACGAATACGGCGTGGCCTACGTGGCCCAGGAACTGAGTTTTGGCGCTTCGGCTCCGGAAGAAACGGAAGACCTGCATGTGCGCCGCCTGCCCTTTGCTGAAGTAGTGGAAATGGTGATGTGCGGCGAAATTACTGACGCCCTTTCGATGATTGCTATTTTGAAAACGAATGAATGGCTGCGGAGAGGAGAGTTGGAGTTTTAAGTTGATGAGGGTTGATAAATGTTGAGATTGTTGAGGGGTTGAGAATGTTGAGGCAGGTCACCCGGGCATTTGAGTAGCAATTATCAACCCTTATCAACTTTTATAAACCCTCATCAACCTCTGTAAATACCTTTGTGGTCAAAAAATCCTGCATTTTATGGAAAAGCATACCCATACTGACGACCCGACGCCGCCCGAATGCTTCCGGATGGAGGAACTGGAAATGTTCCAATCTTTTGAAAATCAGACCCTTGTTGATGTAAATTATTACCTCTGGTTGAACCGGGGCGAAAGCGAGGAAGAATTGCCGATACGTTTTTTGTATGCACTGGAATTGTTGTTCGAATCAAATGAATCGCTCATGCTTTCTTCCGGCGAAGATTCCGAAGCCATCCGGATCATCAACGCCGAATCGCTGGTGAATACCGCCCGACAACTACAGGAACTACACAAAAAAGTGTTGATCCAGCGGATGTCCGCGGTGGCGCAACCGCTTTGGGAGGGCGTTGCCTGGAAAGTGCTGGAAGCCATACACCTTTCGCGCAATGAAGCGGGGCTGTACCTCAATGACGCGGTGTTGCTGGATTTTGGGAGTAAAAGGATTCTTGTCAGGTTGAGTGAACGGGAAGGCTTGGAATTGGAACCATTTATCTAAGTGCCATTCCTCATCCCTGTTCATAGTTTTTCCTTCAAATACCTCCCCGTATAACTCGCTTCCACCTTCACCAGTCCTTCGGGCACGCCTTCGTACACCAGGTGGCCGCCGTCTTTGCCGCCTTCAGGCCCGAGGTCGATGAGCCAGTCAGCGGATTTGATCACTTCCATATTGTGTTCCACGACGAGTACGCTGTGGCCTTTTTCCACCAGCGCCTGAATGGCGTGGAGGAGTTTCTGGATATCGTGAAAATGCAGCCCGGTGGTCGGTTCGTCGAAGATAAAAAAGATGTGCCCCTGGCCGTTTTCGCGGATGAGGAAAGAGGCCAGTTTTACACGCTGCGCTTCGCCGCCGGAAAGTGTGCTGGATGACTGTCCGAGGTGGACGTAGCCCAGTCCCACGTCGTTGAGCGGCTGGATACGGTCGATAATTTCCTTGTTGCCTTTGAAAAAATCGAGCGCTTCCTCGATGCTCATATTGAGCACGTCAAAAATACTTTTGCCTTTGTATTGCACGTCGAGCACTTCCTGGCGGAACCTGCGGCCTTTACATTCCTCGCATTCGAGGTGTACATCGGCGAGAAACTGCATTTCCACTACTTGTTCACCTTCCCCTTTGCAGGCTTCGCAACGGCCACCTTCCACGTTAAAACTGAAATGTTTGGGCTGGAATCCGCGTATTTTGGACAATTGTTGCCCGGCAAACAAGTCGCGGATGTAATCGTATGCTTTGACGTAGGTAACCGGATTGGAGCGGCTGCTTTTGCCGATCGGGCTCTGGTTGATGAATTCCACCCGGGTTACTTTTTTGGCGTTTCCTTCGAGGCCGTCAAAAAGTCCGGGTTGCTTGCCGGCCGTCTCGGGCAGGTGCTGCATCAGGGCCGGGTAAAAAATATCGCGGACCAGGGTGGTTTTGCCCGAGCCACTCACGCCGCTCACCACCGTCAGGCAATGCAGCGGAATACGTACATCGACATTTTTGAGGTTGTGTTGGCGGGCGCTTTTGATGGTCAGGAATTCGGTGGCTTTCCGGCGCTGTTTGGGCGTTTGGATCTTCATTTCGCCCGACATGTACTTGGCGGTCAGGCTTTCCGGCGCGGCTGTGCCGATATCGGAATAATTGCCTGCAAACACCACATTGCCGCCGTGTATACCCGCTTCCGGGCCCATATCCACCAGAAAATCGGCATTTTTGATGACTTCTTCCTCGTGTTCCACCACCACAACCGTATTGCCGAGGTCGCGCAGGTCTTTCAACACTTTCACCAGCCGGCCCGTATCGCGCGGGTGCAGCCCTACGGAGGGCTCGTCGAGCAGGTACATGGATGCGGTGAGGTTGCTGCCGAGGGTGCGGGTGAGGTGGATGCGCTGCGTTTCGCCGCCGCTGAGGGTGTTGGAAATGCGATCGAGGGTGAGGTACCCCAGGCCAAGTTCCACGGTAAAATGCAGTCGGTTGTTGATTTCCAGCAACAGCCTCCGGGCTACCTGCCGGTCGTGTTCGCTGAGCTGGCTGTTCAGTTGCTGGAAAAACGCCAGCACCTCGTCCAGCGGGACGCTGGTGAGGTCGGAGATGTTTTTTCCGCCGATTTTTACACAAAGCGCTTCCTGGCGCAGGCGGCCGCCGTCGCAGGTGGGGCACACCGTGCGGCCCCGGTAGCGGGCGAGTGTGACCCGGTTCTGGATTTTGTAGGTTTTGCTTTCCAGTTCTTTAAAAAATGCGTCGATGCCTTCAAAATACGAATTGCCCGACCAAAGCAGTTTGATTTGCTCTTTGCTCAGCGATTCGAACGGTGTATGCACCGGGAAGTCGAACTTGTGCGCATGCTGGAGCAGCGGGGTAAGCCACTCGCCGTATTTGTCCCCTTTCCAGGCCGCGATAGCGCCATCGTACACCGATTTTGTTTTGTCGGGCACCACTTTGTCGCGGTCGATACCCAGCACCCGGCCGTAACCTTCGCAGGTAGGGCAGGCGCCGTAGGGGTTGTTGTAGTTGAACAGTTGCGGTGTGGGTTCCGGGAACTCCATGCCGTCCAGTTCGAAACGGTTGTTGAAGTGTACGACTACCGGGTTAGTAACGGCATCATCCACGAGTTGCACGCCGCACTCGCCTTCACTTTCATAAAAGGCAGTGTTGATCGAATCGGCCAGGCGCATCCATTCGCTTTCATCGAGCGATGCGTTGTTTACAAAACGGTCGATCAGAATGCTCAGGTTTTGCTCGTTCAGCAGGTAAGCCGCCTGTTTGATATCGAAGCGCGCATCGGGTTGTTCCAATACGTCTTCGATGCGCAGGGTTTCCGTGCCGTATTGCAGCCTGGTGTACCCTTTTTGCAACAAAATCTGTAGTTCCTGTTCGAGGCTGCGTTCTTTATACTTTTTATTAAAAGGCACCAGAATAAGGCCCCTGGCGCCTTCGGGCTGTTTTTTGATGTAATCTATGACATCGGAAACCTCGTGTTTTTTCACAATTTCGCCGGAAATGGGCGAGTAAAACTTGCCGATGCGCGCATACAGCAGGCGCATAAAATCGTACACCTCGGTCATGCTGCCCACCGTGGAGCGGGTGTTGCCGGTGGTGACCCGCTGTTCGATGGCAATAGCCGGACAAATGCCCCGGATATAGTCGACATCGGGCTTTTTCATACGCCCCAGGAACTGCCGGGCATAACTGGAAAGACTTTCCACATAGCGGCGCTGCCCTTCGGCATACAGGGTATCCATGGTAATGCTGGACTTGCCCGAACCGGAAACGCCCGTGACCACGACCAGTTTGTTTTTGGGTATGCGCAGGTCGACGTTGCGCAGGTTCTTGGTGCGGGCGCCCTTTATGCTGATGTGTGAGGGATCCACCAGATCGTAATCTGCCTCGTCGGCGGAAAGGCCATTGCCATTCTCCGATCCGTTGCCGGTTGCATGCAGTAGTTTGTCGTCAACCGTACTCTGATTTTTTGCCTTTGCCAT
>JADLCC010000009.1 GCA_020847425.1 Saprospiraceae bacterium | reverse complement strand
CCGGCGTTTTCGCTCAAAAAACCGTAGCCCGGATGTATGCCGTCCACACCCAGTTGCAATGCTGTTTCAATAATTTTATCAGCCAGCAAATAACTCTGCGCGGAAGGCGCCGGGCCAAGCAGAACGGCTTCATCCGCAAAACGGACATGCGGCGCATTGCGGTCCGCTTCTGAATAAACGGCAACAGTTTGAATACCCATGCGGCGTGCGGTCCGCATGATGCGAAGGGCAATTTCGCCCCGGTTGGCAACGAGTATCTTTTTCATCTTTATTCGTTATCGGTTATTCGTTATCAGTTATCAGTTATCGGCATGGTGAAATGGATGAAACATTCAGCCACTATTTTAGCCTGAAAGCCGGATAACAGATAACTGATAACCATATTACAAAGGCTTTCTAACGTGCAAATTCCGATAAGCCAGCAAGGTACTGATTAAGGTTAATATAGCGCCTGTCAACATCGCCGCTCCCGGAAAATAAAACGGTGCGTCAGGCGCAGTGAAATAGGCGAAAATGCCGGTCATCAGCAAGGGGCCGACAATGGCGGTGGCGCTCATCAGACTGGTTAATCCGCCCTGTAATTCGCCCTGCACATTTGCCGGCACCTGGTTGGAGATAAGCCCTTGTAAAGAAGGACCCGCTATACCGCCCAGGCAATACGGAATCAAAAACAGAAACATCATCCAGCCTTCTGTAGCAAATGCAAACAACAGAAAACCAAGGGAATACAGGCCAAGCCCTACATAAACACCGCGCTCCTGCCCCAATCGCGGGATGATGATCCTTATTAATCCAGCCTGTACAATCGCAGTGATCAGTCCTACAAAACTGAGCGAAATACCCACCATTTTTTCGTCCCATTTAAATTTTTCCATAGTGTAATACGACCAGGCGCCCTGAACCGCTTGTCCGGCAATGTACAGCAGCACCAAAGAAGCAACCATGCCAATGATTACGGGGTATTTACGCAATTGCAGCAGCGTACCGATCGGATTGGCGCGCTTCCAGTCGAAGGGTCGGCGGTTTTCAGGAGCCAGTGATTCCGGGAGTATGATCAGGCCATACAACCAGTTCACAAGCGCCAGCGCAGCGGCTGCCAGAAATGGCGCTCTGGGGCCGTATTGCCCCAATAATCCGCCGATAGCAGGCCCGATGATAAAGCCCAGGCCAAAAGCGGCGCCGATCAATCCAAAGTTTTGTGCGCGTTTTTCCGGCGTGCTGACATCCGCGATATAGGCGGAGGCGGTTGTAAAACTACTGCCAAGTATCCCTGCAAGTATCCGGCCGACAAATAACCAGGCAATGGAAGGCGCATATGCCTGGAAAATATAATCGAGCCCGAAGCCGAATAAAGACACCAGCAAAATCGGCCGGCGACCGTATTGATCGCTTAAACCGCCAAGAATAGGCGCGAAAATAAATTGCATCAATGCATAGGCGAACATCAGCCAGCCTCCCACCTGCGCGGCATGACTCATGGTATCGCCTGTCAGGTGGGTAATCAATTTGGGCAGTACGGGAATGATAATCCCAAACCCGATCACATCGATCAACAGGGTGATAAAAATAAAACCAACAGCAGCCGTTCGACTTTGTGACATAGACTCAGGTTGTTTAGAAGCAAGGGGTATTTGATCCCGAATATGTTAAAATTTTCAAATCTGAAATTTTTTTTCCGGGCTATTTTTCAGCGAATATGAAGCCACAAAGTTCGCTCAAAAAAATCATCTCTGATCACGAATTATGCCCTGAATACAGGTTGCCAGTAGATAGTTAAAGTGCCCGGAATGCTTGTGTTCAAAAACCTTTCCCTCACAGTGACCAACCCATCTGATACCCCTGACGGCATTGGTGAAAAACACTTCATCAGCCGCCAGAAGTTCCTCAAAATGAATCGATTTTTCGAGTACGGGATACCCTGAAGCGGGCAGAAGGCGCAACAATAAATCCCGGAGTATACCTGTTACAGGCCCGTCAGACAGCGGTACCGTGCAGACCTGATGATTGGCAATCCAGAAGATATTGCTGCTCGTCGCTTCACATACCTGCTCCCGGCAATTTAATATGATTGCATCATCCCAGCCATTGGCACGCGCTTCTTTCGCCGCGGCTACATAACGCGCTCCATTCAGGGTTTTTAACCCTGATAATGAATCAACAGAAAGCCGGACACCTTCAGACAAACCAACTGAAAGCCCCTCAGAATATCCATCAAATGCATTGGAAGTCAATTCTTTAGCGGTGATAAGGAATTGAGGCGTATCATCCTGCGGGTCATACAACCCGCCGGGTGATCGCCAGATTGTAAGCCGCACGCGAGCGTTGCCATACGCTGCGCGCAGGATTTCCTTTGCAAAAAAATCTGCCGACCAATGGGTCGGTATCTGATAACCCATGGCGATCAATCCCCTGGACAGGCGCTCCCAATGCGCCGGCATCAGGGGTATGCGGCCATCAAAAACCCGGATGCTTTCAAACAGGGCATCGCCATAATACAACCCGCGCTGCATGGCTAGCATGTCGGCAGGCCAGTCGGCGATGAGTTGTGTATTGAAATTGATCTTGTTCATTGACATATTTGGTTATTGGTTATTAGTTATTGGTTATCAGGATTTCAGGCTGAAATATTGACTGGATGTATCACCCATTTCACCATGTCGAAACGAATAACGAATAACTAATAACGGATAACCAATAACCAAACCAACCGATTTTTTCACTTTTAATTTTCACTTTTACTTATGCACACAATTGTTTTAATCACTTACCGATCCTTCGCATCCCTTTTGCTGGTTTTGAGTTTTTTACTCCCGGCAATATCCCAAAATCCGTCTAATCCAACACCTGTTGCCGAATGGCTGGAAAGTTACCGCTTATCAGGCGATTTCAGTCCGGTCAATATTTTCAGCATCGCTACAGAGCGATCCAACAACCTCGAAAACGTTGTTGAAAATGCAACTTTACTGGACATGAACGAGCAAGGACTGGACGAGTTGCTGCACGTAGCGCCTACTACCCTGCGCTTGCTTTTACCCAACAAAGAAAACACCCCGTTTGAACTGGAACTGGTCAAAGTCGACATACTGGCCCCCGGTTTTTCGGTGGGTACACTGGGTGACAATGCCGCAGATAATGTTCCCTACCATGCCGCCGCGCATTACAGGGGTATCCTGAAGGGTCAATCTAACTCACTGGTTGCCATCAGTTTTACCAGCAGCGGCGTCATGGGTTTTATTGCAGCCGATGATAGCAAATGGAACCTGGGCAAAATGGAAGACGGCTCCAGCCAGCATATCCTGTACCGCACCAACGACTTAAAGTCCAGCTCGCCTTTTAATTGTTTTGCAGATGAAGATGCAGTTTTGCCTGACGCGGAAATTTCGGCTGAGGAACGGGGTGTGGGTTGTAAAACTGTCAATGTTTACTTTGAATGCGATTACAAATTGTACACGGATAAAGGTTCGAGCACGACCAATGTGACCAATTATATCACAGGGCTGTTCAATCAAATTTCCACTTTGTACGCCAATGAAAATGTTGGAATTGCCATTTCACAAATTTATGTGTGGACTTCTACCGATCCATATGCTTCTTACAACAGCACCAGTACAGTCCTGAATGCTTTCAGAAGCCAGCGAGGCGTCAATCACAACGGCAACCTGGCGCATTTCCTATCCAGCCGCGCCCTGGGTGGCGGTATTGCTTACCTCGATGTGATCTGTTTCAAAAATTATGCACACGGAGTAAGCGCCATTGGCACCTCCTATCAAAACGTGCCGACCTACTCCTGGACGGTAGAAGTAGTTACACATGAGTTGGGTCACAACCTCGGCGCCTGGCACACCCATTCCTGTAACTGGACCGGCGGTGCTATCGACAACTGTTACAGTCCGGAAGGCTCATGTTCGCCCGGACCAACACCGAGCGGCGGCGGGACAATTATGAGTTACTGCCACCTGAGCGGCGTAGGAATCAATCTTACAAAAGGATTCGGCCCCTTGCCGGGCGCGCGGATCCGCAATCAGGTATTGGCAGCTACTTGTCTGACACAATCCGGAGCGACACCAGGTTCCTTGTCTGCTTCTGCGCTCACAGGTTCAACCGCCACACTTTCCTGGGGCGCTATCACCGGAGCAACCAGTTATACCATCCAGTACAAATCAAATTCATCCGCCACCTGGATCACACTTAACCCGACAACAACGGCTACATTTAACTTAACAGGTCTGACAGCCAACACCGTCTATAACTGGAAGGTAAAAACGGATTGTTCCAATTATTCGGCTGTTTCCAATTTCACCACCACCGGCACATCCGGCGGCGGAAGCACCTCCTGCGCGGCGCCGGTCGGACTGACTAATTCAAACCTGAGCAGCAGTTCAATTACGGTGCAATGGAGCGTTGTGCCGGGTGCAAGCAGTTACACCGTTCAGTATAAACTAGGGTCTT
>JADLCC010000008.1 GCA_020847425.1 Saprospiraceae bacterium | reverse complement strand
TCAAAAAGCCTGCCCTGGCAGAGATCAGAAAAGCCATCGAATCCGGTGGTCCAGAAGCCGCCTGGCAAGCCTATGAAACCTTGAAAAAAGACGCTACGGGCGCTTATGATTTCAACGAAGATGAGATTAATAACCTCGGATATATCTACCTGAATTCGGGTAAAACAAAGCCAGCCCTCGCCATATTTAAAATAAACGTAGCCGAATTTCCCAATTCGTTCAATGTGTACGACAGTTATGGCGAAGCCCTGATGAAAGACGGGCAGCAGGAAGCGGCCATCGAAAACTACAAAAAATCGCTGGAACTCAACCCGGGCAATACCAACGCCGTGGACATGCTGGCCAAAATGGGCGTGAAACAACAGGAAATGGTTGTGGCGGTAGATGAAGCCATTTTGCAGTGTTATGTGGGAAATTACGAACTAGCGCCGGGCTTTCGGATCGCCGTTACCCGCGAAGGCCAAAACCTGTTCGGGCAGGCAACCGGACAAAGCCGGTTTGAAATGTACGCCAAATCACCCACTGAATTTTACCTGAAAGTAGTGGATGCCCGGATCGTTTTTACAACAAAAGAAGGCAAGGTGGAAAGTATGACCTTGTACCAGGGCGGACAAATCATTCCGGGAAAACGGGTAGAATGATGATGCTACTTGGCAGTTTTTGTGAGATATTAGATATATTTGTGCTCTTATCCTTCTAAAGCAGTATTTTCTGTGCCATAACAGTATTGTTTTGAAAACAATGATTGGCTGTTCGCGCAATGTATCGGTCCCCCTGGCCTTTGGCTGAAGCCGTTTTATCGGCAATTTTTTGAATACTCAAATTCATGATAATACCTTATTGGACGCCTTATCCGGTAAGGGTTCTATTTTTTTTCTCAAAAACAAAAATTATGAAAACCTTTATTTCGATCTTTTTTATTGCCCTTTTTTATGTGAACCTGTCGGGGCAAAATTGCCTGCCTGCGGGTATCACCATCACCGCACAATCACAAATTGATCAGTTTCCAAGTAACAACCCGGGTTGTAAAACTGTTGGAGGAACTGTTTTTATTTCAGGCGCCGGTATCAAAAATATCGACAGCCTGATTCAACTGGAACGGATTTCCGGTGATCTTTTGATCCTGAACAACGATAGTTTGGAACATCTGCTGGGACTGGCAAACCTGCAATCTGTAGGCCAGGCAATGCGGATTCAAAACAACCCCGTACTGGAAAACCTGGACGGCCTGGAAGAACTGACGACGGTGGAAGGAGAGTTCTTTTATGTGGGCAACAACAGCCTGTTGCGCGATATCCAGGGCCTGGAGCGTTTAGACAGCGTTGCAGGGATTTTTCAGGTGTTTGGACACGATTCGCTGACTTCTCTGCATGGGCTGGAGCAATTGCGATGGGTGGGCAATACACTTGCTGTTTTTAATCATGTGTCGCTCGGCGCCCTCGATGGTTTGGATGGGCTGGAATACGTAGGATATGATTTGCGTATTGAAAATAACGCAGTGCTGCAGGATATTTCCGCCCTGAATCATCCTGTGCAGATAGATGCCGCGCTGGTAATCACCGGAAACCCATTGCTGGGCGATTGTGCGGTGCAGGCTGTTTGTCAGTATCTTGCAGCGCCGGCTTCTTTTGTCGCCATTTCCGGCAACAACAACGGCTGCCAGTCCGTGGAAGATGTAGAAGCGGCCTGTGTGAGCGCTACAGGAGACCTTGCGGACCTGGTGGATATTCGTATTTTTCCGAATCCTACCAACGGACACCTGGCATTTTTGCCCGAAGGCGTGCAATTTGAAACGATCCGGGTCAGGGATATTGCCGGCAAAACGGTGCTGACAGCAATAAAAGCCGCGAACGTATTGGACCTGTCTGCTTTGGGTGCCGGTTTTTACTGGGTGGATATCATTGCGGACCAATGGAGACGTACCTTGCCGGTAGTTAAAAAGTAAGAGCGATTTGCATCAAACCGTGTAACATGAAACTTGAAAGTACCCTTTTCCAAAAAAGTTACCTCTACTTTATTGCATTTTTTCTGCTGGTGATGTCCGCCTTTTGGTTTACCTATTTCACCAGAATAGCGGAACAGGAGAATTACCGGATGCATTTGCACGGTATTGCGCTGATCCTGTGGTGCCTGATGCTTATTTCCCAGGCGTACCTGATCCGAACAAAACGGAACATGCTGCACCGGGCGATGGGTAAGTTTTCTTACCTGCTGGTTCCGGCCATGGTATTCACCACGCTCGATCTGTTGCAGTTTCAATTGCATAAGGCGCCGGTTTTGAAAACGAATGATTATTATTTCATTGCCCTGGTGGTGAATGCGCTGATTGCTTTTGTGCTTTTTTACGGACTTGCTATTGTTTTCCGCAAAAAATCCACGGTGCATGCGCGCTATATGATCTGTACCATATTTCCGATGATCACACCTGCGACAGACCGGATCATTCATATCTATTTCCCGTCGCTGTTGCGGATGTTACCAACCATTGAAGGGCGACCAGTCGTCCAGGTAGTCGGTTTTATGCTAGGCGACTTTATCCTGCTGGGTTTGAGCATCTGGGACTGGCGTTCGCACCAGCGCTGGAATGTTTTTCCGTTTGCGTTGTTTGTCCTACTGCTGTACCATTATTCAGTGTTGAATTTTTATCGTTTTGAATGGTGGCAGGCTGCTTGCAGGTGGTTTTTGGGGTTTTAAATGAAAAGTGATGGGGTGACTGGCAGTCACCCCATCAATACGCGTGTAGTCGACCAAAACCAAACGCATTCACAGAATACCCAGACTTATGGGTTAACCTCACCTCACTACGGGCAAAAACCATTTCTCGCCAAACCTGTTTTCCTTTTTTTAAATTTCATAAAAAACGAACATGGAACAATCTACGCTTGCCGATGCCCTCAAAATGTCCGTCCAGGTCGCCCTCGGCGCCTGGGATATTCAAAATTCCCGCCTGGTAAAACTGATCGAATCACTGCCCGAAGGAAGGCTTTCTGATGAAATTGCGCCCGGCAAGAACACTGGCGTTTATGTACTCGGGCACCTGGTTGCCGTGAGCGACAACATGCTGCCGGTTTTGGGACTGGGCGAGCGCTTATTCCCGCACCTGGATGAAGTGTTTCTTACAAACCCGGAAAAGTCGGGACTTGCCAAACCACCTGTATCGGAACTTATGGCCAACCTGCACGCCGTGAACAAACGCCTTGCCGAAGGTTTTGCCACGCTATCGCCGGCGAACTGGCTGGAACGGCACACCGCCGTTTCCGAAGCGGATTTTGCGAAGGAACCGCACCGCAACAAATTAAACTTGCTGCTCAACCGGACCGGGCATATCGCTTACCATTTGGGGCAGTTGGTATGGTTGAAGTAAAGATGTACCGGTCTGCTTTATCTGCCGGAGCATATATTTGATTGGTCAAATAATTTTCCGATTGGTCATCTACGACGTATGGAAACACCGTCGATGACCAATCGGAAAGTAAGAAAAAACAAAACTTACAGCGTCGGCAACAGCACTTTGTCGATAGCGTGAACGACGCCATTGGTGCCCTGTACATCTGTAATAATAATGTTGGATGTACGGTTGTTCAAATCTTTAATCTTGGCGCCACCGGCCAGGTTGATCGTGAATTTTCCACTCTGGAATGTAGTGACCTGCTGACCCTCTGTCAGCGTAGCCGCCAGCACATTGGCGCCGCTCACTACATGGTATTGCAGTACTTTATTCAGCGTAGCAGCATCGATTGCAGCCAGATTGGCAACACCCAGTTCTGTCAGTAATGCTGTAAACGCATCATTGGTGGGCGCAAATACGGTAAAAGGGCCGGCGCCGGACAGCAACGTTACATAATCCACACCGAGGTCGGAACGGGTCAGGGCCGCTACCAGCGTGCTGAAATTCGGGTTGTTCAAAGCATGGTTAACAACGGTAGGCAACGCGATTACCTTGTCTACTACATGTACCACGCCATTGGATGCGTCGAGGTCGGCTGTAGTAACATTCACGTCTTTGTTGATCGTCACACCCGCACTGCTTTTTGCAAGATACAGGCTCAAAGTGCTGGTTGTGGTACCGAACGGAGAAGCGGATTTCACATAACCTGTAGTAATGGCGCTCGATTTTACTTCGCCGGCTACTACGTGGTTGAGCAGAATGGCTTTTACGGTTGCTTTATCCACATCCGTGATTTTTGTTACACCCAGCGACTGAAGCAAAGCCGAAAATGCTGCATTGGTCGGCGCAAAAACGGTGTATTCCGTGGTGCCACTCAGGGTAGTGGCAAGGTCGGCGTACACAACAGCCTCCACGAGGGTGCTGAGGTTGGCGTCACTTTGAGCCAGTTCTACGATGTTTTTGGGTGTTTCTTCATCGTCTTTGCATGCTGTAAAAGAGAGTACTGCGCTCATGGCCAACAGGGCGCCAAAAAAGAAATTTTTCATGTGTTGTAAGAATTTTTAAGTAGTGAGTTTGTGTTAATGGAAGTAATACTATTTGTATTAAAGTAATGCTATAACGCCATATTGAATGTTTTGTTTAATTATTTTAATAAAAACATTTGTAAAAATTAAACAAATAGAGGGTAACTCTTTGGCATCCATGCAGTTGGGAGACAAAAAAAAGAGCCATCCTGCGCAGGCAGCATGACTCTTTTTTCTTGATTCCTACCGGGCGCTTCTCCCGGCATGTCCCGCCGTAACCCGCCGCTGACCACATCTTCCGCCAGGTCGAAACTACCGTCTAGTGCGTGTACCGGCTGCTTTAGCTGCCGGATACATATACTCCGGCAGCTAAAGCAGCCGGTACACACCCAGACCCGTTTCTCCAGCCAGACTCAAACATCCGTTTTCCAGCCGAAACCCGCCGCTGACCACATCTTCCGCCAGATCGAAACTGCCGTCGAGATCGAGGTAGCGTGTGTGAGTACAGGCAAATGCCGCGTGCAGCGCAGCGGTAATGCTGACAATACTTTCATCATTGCAGCCCCAGAACAGGTCGATACTGGCATTCCCGGCAATACCGGCAATCTCCATGGCACCGGCAATACCGCCGCATTTCATCAGTTTGATGTTGAAAATGCCGAAAGGTTGCGGTTGTCGGGCCAGGATGCGGGCGGAGTCGGCGGATTTCAGCGACTCGTCGGCGACGAGTGTTTTTCGAACTGCGGGCGGCAAATCGAGTAGTTCTTTTTCCGCACCAACAGGTAGTGGTTGCTCTATCAGTTCCAGTTTCAGGTTTTTTGTAGCCGATAAAAACCTTCGTAAAGCGAGCGTGTCATAGCCCTGGTTGGCGTCTGCCCGCAACGTAATCTGATGTCCAAAGCGTTCATGGAGTTTGAGCATGCGTTCGATGTCTTCTTCCACATCCATCCCCGTTTTTACTTTCAGGATGCGAAAACCTTGCTGGAAGAAGGCTTCGGCTTCGGACAACGTTTCGGCCACATCCATGATGCCGATGGTGACGGAGGTCGGCAAGGACTTTATTTTTTGCCCATAAAGCGCAACGACCGGAATGCCCTGCCACTGCGCATACGCATCGTGCAAGGCAATGTCGAAGGCTGCTAAAGTGCCTGGCGCATGGGGATATTGCAGGCGTATTTCATTGATTATCAGTCTGAAATCGCTGATATCGCGCCCGACGAATCGCTCAAAAAACGCAGACTGACAGTTTTTCAGGCACAGCGCCGGTGTTTCGCCCACTACTTCCGGCGCAGGATTGGCCGCGCCGATGCCGATGATGCCGTTGTCGAGTTCCACTTCGAGAAATACATTTTCCACGTCCGAACAGACCAGATTGGCTATGGCGTACGGCTTGCGCAAGGCCAGGTTTTTAAGCCGGGCGCGAATGGACCTGATTTTCATGGCAGGAGCGCTTTAATGGCAGGTAAAATCGCCTCCATGCCTTGTTCGAGTGGCAGCAAAACTGGAATACCCAGCAAGTCCCGGTATTGCTGCTGAAATGCCAGTGCTTCCGATGCCGTACAGCCTTCCGTATTCAAAGCAAGGGCGAGTACCTGCGCGCCGTATAGCCGGATCAACGCGATTTCAGTTTCTACGGGCGGTATTTCACCCCAATGTGCTTCGTTGTCGAAGTATTTTCGTTTGGGCGCATGCACCAGAATGACGTGTCTGGCATTGCCGGAAATGAGCAATTCCGGTCCGCAAGGGCCGCTGGGATTGCGTAGGGCCGACTGCCCTTCCAGCAGAATAAGATCCGGGCGGGTTTCTTCCCAGCAGGAAACGATGGCGTGTTCGAGTTCGCCGGAAACAAAATCGTTCAATGTGGAATCAAAAACGAAGCCGTATTGCCCGCCTTGCAGCCAGCCGGTCTGTCCGGTATAAATCATTGGTGCGCTGATGCCAACGGCGGCGCAGGTCTGCCGCAGCAGCCGCGCAGTGGTGCGTTTGCCGACGGCACAATCGGTTCCGATAACAGCGATGATGGGGCAGGGGACCTCATAAATCGCCCCGGTCCAGAAATGCAGGTCCTGCCGCTTTTTGGGTTTGCGGATATCGGTGAGTGTTACCTTGTGTTGCTCCGCCAGTGCGACGAGTTCCGGTTTTTCTGATAAATAATCGTGCAAACCATTGACAACCGATAAACCCTGCCGGATGGCGTTGCGGATGATGTCCAGCATGTCAACTGGCAGCACACCGCCGACAGTCGCCACGCCGATGATCAGGCTATCCACATGACCTAATTCGGCAAGCGCCGCTTCCAGGGAATCAAAAACCGGGATATTCCGGTGGCGGCCATCCAGCAATGTTCCGGCATCCTGTCCGGCAGTGGGCGGGTCGATAACGCCTTTAATATCAAAACGTTCGGTGCCCCTGATGAGTCCGTGTGCAGTTTTTGCGTCGCTGGTGGTCAGCAGACCGTTGGTGAGTATGATTGCGGTGTTCACAGAGTGGTTGGGATGGTTGAGTATGTTGAGTGATTAGTGTTTAGTTTTGGTGTTTAGTGTTTAGTTTTTAGTGTTTAGTGTTTAGGGCGCTTCGCCCTTGGTATTTGTCTCTTTTTCCAAG
>JADLCC010000007.1 GCA_020847425.1 Saprospiraceae bacterium | reverse complement strand
TCAGGTCAAGGATGATCTGTTTGGCAGTTTTTGCACCGATGCCTTTTACCCGTTGCAGTACGTGGGCCTGCTCGCCTATGACGGCTGCGCGCACCTCGTCGACGGTCATGGAAGAAAGAATTAGTTGGGCGGTGGTAGCACCGACACCTGTTACGCCGATCAGTTGGGTAAACATACTGCGCTCCACCTGCGTCGCAAAACCATATAACGTATGCGAATCCTCTTTTACAATCAGGTGGGTGTACAGGGTGCCGCGCTCCTGGCCCTGTATGGCTGTAAAAGTGCTGAGCGGGATATTGACGTGGTAACCTACGCCGTTTACCTCCATCACCACATAGGCCGGGCTGCGGAAAGCGATTTCACCTTTGAGATATGCGTACATAAGTAGTTATCTGTTATTAGTTATTGGTTATCAGTGTTGATAATCAAGCATTTACAAAGAATTTAATCTAAACTAATATCGACGAATTACTTAAGATAAGTAGTTATCCGTGTCTAATCCCTTTAATCCGTGTTCCATTTTTTCAAGTTATCCAAGATCACGGCAACGAATAAGGCGCCTTAACCAGCACCACAATCTCCGCTTCTTCCGGCAAAAACAAGGTCAGGCGTTGCTCGGAATACTCCAGCACCTGCGCCCGCCACTGGAAATAAGTGTATGGCGCGCTCGTGCCGGGATACGTCATATCGCAACTTTTGGTAGCGGGCCGGGTAATGTAATGCCGTGCTTCAGGAAAATATATCCTATTGGTATTCAACTCTTTATTATAGGAAGACATGGTGCTGTCCGGGAAAAACACTACGAAATAAGGCATGGCGATCGCCTCTGCCACCCGCTTGACTTCGGCGGTACTATCGCGTTCTTCCCAGCGGTCGTAAGCGCGCAGGAGTTTGCGGTTCGGTTCTTCTGTTTCGTAAAACCCGAACCAGCTATGCGCCCGCATTTCCTTCACCTGTTCATAAACGGCTTTAGCCTGCACCAATGGGTCCTGCTTTTTATTAACCTGCAAACCCTGCTCGGCGTATTCCAGCATTTCCCAGCGGCCTTGCAGGTTCAAATCGCCGAGCGTTTTCGGCGCCTGTTCGACCGAACCGGAAAAGAACAGTAATACATGGAGCAACAGGTAGTTGATAAGCATTATGCCGCTTTTTTACGTTTTACTTTTGGTGCGCCGTTTTGGCTGGCCTGCGTTTTGCCGCCTAATCCGATAGCCAGTTGCAGTACTTCTTCCATGCGATCGACATAATGGAAACTGAGTCCGCTGATAAATTCCGGTTCAATTTCTTCCACGTGTTTGCGGTTGTCTTTACACAGAATAACTTCCTTGATACCTGCACGGCGCGCTGCCAGAATTTTTTCCTTGATGCCGCCTACGGGCAACACCTTGCCGCGCAGGGTAATTTCGCCCGTCATGGCGAGGAAAGGTTTCAGGGAGCGACCAACAAAAGCGGAGGTGAGAGCCGACAGCATCGTAACGCCCGCAGAAGGTCCGTCTTTAGGGATCGCGCCTTCAGGAATGTGTACGTGGATATCGTTTTTCTCAAAAACCTCCGGGTCGATACCCAGGTGCTCGGCGTGTGCCTTGAGGTAACTGAGGGCCGTGCTGGCACTTTCTTTCATCACTTCGCCGAGGTTGCCGGTGAGTTGCAGGCGGCCATTACCTTTGTTCAGGCTGACTTCGATAAAGAGGATTTCTCCGCCGATGGAAGTCCAGGCCAAACCGATGGCTACGCCAGGCGATTGTACTTCCTGGTACACTTCCGCGTCGTATTTGGTTGGTCCCAGGATGCCGTGCAGGTGTTCGGGGCGGACGGTGACTTCGTATTTTTCATCCATGGCGACCCGTTTGGCTACGTAGCGCATGACGGAGCCGATTTCGCGGGCCAGGTTGCGCACGCCGCTTTCGCCGGTGTAATCGCGGATGATCCGGACGAGCGCTTTGTCGCTGATTTTCACTTGTCCGGTTTTGATACCGTGGTCTTTGCGTTGTTCCGGCACGAGGTGGCGTTTGGCAATTTCCACTTTTTCTTCCAGTGAATATCCCGATATTTCTATAATCTCCATACGGTCCAGCAGCGCCGGCTGTATGGTGGCAAGCGAGTTGGCCGTAGCGATAAACAACACCTTTGAAAGGTCGTATTCGAGTTCCAGGTAATTGTCGTGGAAAGCGATATTCTGTTCAGGATCAAGCACTTCCAGTAATGCGGAAGATGGGTCGCCCCGGAAATCCTTGCCCACTTTATCAATCTCATCGAGGATAAATACGGGGTTGCCGGATTTACCTTTTTTCAGCGACTGAATAATGCGGCCGGGCATGGCGCCGATATAGGTTTTGCGATGGCCGCGGATTTCGGCTTCATCGTGCAGGCCGCCGAGGCTCATGCGGATGTATTTGCGTTTCAGCGCTTTGGCGATACTGGCGCCCAGGGAGGTTTTACCCACACCCGGAGGGCCGGTGAGGCACAGGATCGGCGCTTTCATGTCGCCTTTCAGTTTCAGTACGGCCAGGTGTTCGAGGATGCGTTCTTTCACTTTCGTGAGGCCGTAGTGGTCGCGGTCGAGCACATCTTTTACCTTTTTCAGGTCGAAATTGTCCTTGGTAAATTCTTCCCAGGGCAGGTCGAGCAGGGTTTCCAGGTAATTCAGACCGATGGCATATTCTGCTACCTGCGGGTTGACGCGGCGGAGCTTGTTGATCTCGCGATCAAAAGTTTCGCGCACGTTTTTAGGCCATTTCTTTTTGCTGGCTTTGCGCAGCAGGTCGTTGATTTCTTCCTCCTGCGGGTTCTGGCCCAGTTCTTCCTGAATGGTTTTGAGTTGTTGGTTCAGGAAATAATCGCGCTGTTGTTTTTCGATATCCGTCCGCACTTTCGACTCGATCTGGTCTTTCAGTTCGAGCAGCTGCAATTCACCGTCCATGTGCAGCAGAATAGCGCTCGCTTTTTCACGGAGGTTGCTGAGTTCGAGCAGTGCCTGCTTTTCGTGGATCTTGATACCCAGGTTGGAGGCGATGAAATTGAGTAAAAAGTTGTCGTTGTTGATGTTTTTCAGCATCACAACGGCTTCCGACGGGATTTGGGGCGACAACTCGATGATGTGTTTGGCAGCATCGCGTACACTGCTGAGCAGGGCCTTGAACTCGAGTTTGTTCTTCGCAATTTCGTATTCCAGCATCGAGATTTTACCCAGCATATGCGGGTCATCGCTGATCATGGATTCCAGTCGGAAACGTTTACGGCCCTGCAAAATGGCTGTCGTGGAACCGTCGGGCATTTTCAGCAATTTCAGGATACGCGCTACCGTTCCGATACGATATAGATCCTGGTCGCCCGGCGCTTCAATCTTGACATCTCTTTGTGAAAGTACGCCGATATACCGGTTATCTTCATAGGCTTTTTGAACAGCCCGGATACTTTTATCGCGACCTACTGTAATCGGGGTAACAATACCCGGAAACAGCACGGTATTTTTCAAAGGCAAAATGGGAAGTATATCTGGAAATACCTCTCCCTGCCGGGTTTCCTCCTCTTCTTCCAGGGAGAAAAGTGGCACAAAATCGGGTTCATCATCCGACTGCTGCGACATCAACCAATTTTCAAACATGCTCATATTAACTTACAAATGATAGCCGAAGGTGAAGGGGTATGTATTATCAGGGGATGATGTAATCTGTTCGAAAATCCATGTCCTCCTCAAATAATATCCCCGAAACTAAACGGAGCCTTGAGAATTCCTGCAATGTTAAGCGCAAACCTTGACAAATTAAACGAAAAGATGGGAGTAAATAATCATTTGTGTCAAACTGGCAGCAAAAAACGCAGGATGAATAGTACGTTAAGTGTTCAAATAATTTGCCACGCTTGAGAATCCTTGCTTTTGGCAGAAAAAAATGGAAAGAAGCGACAAAAAGGCAGAAGCGTGGTCTATGGAGGTTGAGATTGTTGAGAGATGAGAGGTTGAGGGTGATAACTCACGGCTTGGGTTACAACCCTCAACCACTCAACAATCTCAACCCTCAACAATCACATAAAATAGCCACTGACATTTTGCAGACTGCCCAAGTCACGGGACTTTCCTACTTTTCGCCGACAATTTTTGAAACAAACCTATATGCACACAGCCTTTCGTCTTTTTTTCAACGCACTTGCCCACACCACCCACAATGTTTTTAATGCCTGCAAAGACAGCAGGTTCCTGCTGTGGTTGCCCTTGCTTTGTTTGTTTTTCCTGACATCCTGTTCGGATAAAACACCGCCGCGCATCCTGATTTTTTCCAAAACAGCCGGCTACCGACATGCCTGTATCCCGACGGCTACCGCGGCTCTGCGCCAGATGTGTTATCAAAACGGGATTGCCGTGGATACCACGGAAGAAGCCGAAGACTTTACCGAAAACAACCTGAAACGCTACAATGCAGTGGTGTTCCTCTGTACTACCGGCGACGTGCTTTCTCCAACACAAGAGGCTGATTTTGAGCGATATATACAGGCAGGCGGAGGCTTTGTCGGCATACACTCCACCACCGATACGGAATATGGCTGGGGTTGGTTCGGCGGCCTGGTGGGCGCTTATTTCAACGGCCATCCCGCGCAGCAAAACGCAACTTTGCACGTGGAAAACCACGAACATCCCGCCACCAAACACCTGAAAGGAGACGACTGGGCGCGTTTCGACGAGTGGTATAATTTCAAAAACCTGAACCCCAATACCAAAGTGCTCCTGACCATCGACGAAGCGAGCTACAAAGGTGGTACTAACGGCAATCCGCACCCGATGAGCTGGTACCACGAATACGATGGCGGCCGGTCTTTTTACACGGCACTGGGCCACACCAATGAAAGTTATGCCGAACCCGATTTTATGAAACACGTGCTGGGCGGTATCCGATATGCCATCGGCAAACAAAAACGACTCGATTACACGGCTTGTAAAACGCCTGAACAACCCGACCCGACCCGTTTTGTAAAAACCGTTCTTGTCAACGAACTGACCGAACCCATGGAGCTGGACATGTTGCCCGACGGTAAAATTATTTTTATCGAACGTCGGGGCAACATCAAACTGTTCAACCCGGCTACGGGTATTGTTTCTATCGCGTACCGGCTGCCGGTCTATTCCGAACAGGAAGACGGACTCATGGGATTGGCGCTCGACCCCAATTATGCCGAAAACAACTGGATTTACCTGTACTATTCTTCCGTGGGCGACCAGTCTTTCAACACCTTATCGCGCTTCATTTTTCGCGGCGACTCGCTGGATCGGGCCTCTGAAAAAATCATTTTACAGGTGGCCGTGCAGCGCCAGGAATGTTGCCATACCGGCGGGTGTATCGAATTCGATGCCGAAGGAAACCTCTTTCTCAGCACCGGCGACAATACCAATCCCTTCGATTCGAAAGGTTATTCGCCTTCCGATGAGCGGCCTGGCCGCAGCCCCTGGGACGCCCAAAAATCTTCTGCCAACACCAATGATTTACGTGGTAAAATATTGAGAATCAAACCTTTGCCCGACGGATCCTATATTTGTCCTGCCGGCAATTTGTTCAATCAAAACGCCATTACGCTCCAGTGGGGTAGCCCGGAAAGCAAACAAATGACCACCAACAGCCAGCAGCAATCCGGCCGGCCCGAAATATATGTCATGGGTTGTCGCAATCCGTACCGCATTTCCATCGACGACCGCCGCAAATTACTGTTCTGGGGGGAAGTAGGCCCCGATGCCGGCGAACCCGACAGCACCCGCGGACCGGCGGGCCACGATGAAGTCAACCGCGCCCGCGCCGCCG
>JADLCC010000006.1 GCA_020847425.1 Saprospiraceae bacterium | reverse complement strand
GGCTGGGCGCCATGCACGACGAAGCGGGCACCGCCCGTTTTGTGCAAAACAAAGTGCAACTGGGTGGCGCGTTCCTCAAACAACTTTCCGGCGGCCGTTATTCCAATGAACATTACCTGTCGGCCGGTGCACAATTGGGTTTTGGCCAGAATTCTATCGACTGGAGCAAACTTTGGTTCAGCCGCCAGTTTGATACAGGTTCTGAAACCCCCGACCTTGGCGCTGCAAACGGCGAACCGGGCGCCAATGCCAACTCACCGCTTTACCTCGATTTTAATGCGGGCATTCTCTGGTATGTAGTATTCCCCAATGAAGGCTTTTTGTACGCCGGCGGGGCCATGCACCACTTGAATGCGCCGACCATTTCCCTGATTGAAGACAATAAAGAAACCCTGTACTCCCGCTGGTCGGGTCACGTGGGCGGGCAGTTTCCGCTGACGGAAAATTTTGCCGTATTGCCGGGCGTATTGATCATGAAACAGGGGCCGGCCATGGAAACAGACCTGGGCCTGAACTTCCGGTATTCCAACAACGACCTGAACGAACTGGCTCTGCGCGCAGGCGTCTGGGGCAGGGTGGGCAATAAACTGGACAAAGATCTGCAAATGGACGCAGTCACCATCGTCGGTATGCTCGAACTCAACCGCTGGATGCTAGGCCTGAGTTATGACATCACGGTGTCCGGACTAACGGCTGCCAATAACTCCCGCGGCGCTTTTGAAGTGTCGCTGACCTATTTCCATCCGGAATACCGGCGCTCGCGCGTAACGTGCCCTAAATTTTAGAATCGTGAGTCGTGAGTTGTGAATCGTGAGAGAGTGACTACTCTGACAAGCTCGAAAGAGTTATGAAAGGTATTGTTATTAGATTATTGATTTTCAATGATTTAATCTAGTTTCTTTCCCAAAAGTGCACAGCCTCTTTATTGGGCTTTTTTCCAATAAATTCAAATATTCATTAACCCTGTCTATCCACTAATTTTCTGAAGTCTCTCAGAGCGAAGCACCCTCTCACGACTCACGATTCACCACTCACTACACACGATGAAAAATCTCTTCCTTTTCCTGCTGCTTCCCGCATTTCTCTCTGCTCAAAATCCTGCCCTTTCCCCAAGCCGTCCGCAAGCGGGTGAAACGATTGACCTGGTTATTGATCTGAGCAAAAGTCCCTTGCGCGGCGCCGAATCGGTCGATGTGGTAGTGATGGAATACGGCGACAACAGTGCAGAAGTGCGCGAAGTAGCCCAAAAAAGATCGGGCGAGCAGTTGCATGCCACCCTGAAACTACACCCCAAATCACTTTCGCTTATGGTGGTGTTGCAGTCGGACGAGCGTTATGACAACAATAGCGGCGAAGGGTACTTTGTGCCCGTTTGTGATGCTACCGGCAAACAATTGCCCGAAAGTATGGCCGCTCAGGCCATGTTGTACCGCGATTACGGTGGCATTTTCGAACTAAACCGTTCGGTCAACATTGCCATGGCATTGTATGACCGCGCTTTTTCCATACAACCCGACCTGAAAAAGAAATTCCTGGGCAGTTACGCCAATACCATTCTTGGGGCAAAACGTGGAGATGCCGGCAAAAACGAGGTGTTGCAGTTGTTTACAGAAATGGAAAAAGACGCTGCGCTGGAAGAAAAACAAATGATTTCCATGTACCGCCTGTACGAGCGCCTGGGCGTGGTGGACAAGAGCAAGGCTTGGAAAGACAAGGTCAAAACGACCTTTCCCAAAGGACAATTAGTCCGTCAGGAACGGCTGGCAGCTGCGCAAAACAACCCGGATCAAACCAAAGCGGAAGCATTGCTGAGCGCTTACATTAAGGATTTTCCGCCGCAAACGACAGAGGAAAAAAATGCAGTAGCCGGCGTTCAGGCCAATATTTGTGCAAAAATCGGCGACCAGCACGAGTGGGAAAAATTCAAAACCATGGCGGCGCAATTACCCGTCGAACAACGCGCATCCGTCTACAATAACTTCGCCTGGGAACTCGCTGAAAAAGGAGAAGAACTGGTGCTGGCTCAAACACTGGCCGCAGAAGCCACCAACCTGACCAAACGCGAAATAGACGCACCGACATCTGCCAAGCCGTTTAACATGACCGAAAAAGGCTGGCGGAAAATACGCAGGAGCAACTACGGCAATTACGCCGATACCTACGCTTTTGTGCTCGATAAGGCAGGTGATTCCGCCGCTGCTGCCCGGTACCAAGGCGAGGCTGTAGCCATCAATGAAGGCAAAAACGCGGAATTCAACGAGCGCTACACCGGTTACCTTGAGCGCGCCAAAGCGCCCGACCTGCGTTACCAACTGGAACGTTTTATCATGGAAGGCCACGCTACTGAAAAAATGAAAACGCAGTTTAAACAACTGTACGCCTCCGAAGACAAATCTGCTGCAGGTTCTGCCGCCTATCTGAGTGGTTTAGAGTCGATTGCAAAGGCCAACCGGGAAAAAGAACTGGCCGCCAAAATGCTAGATCAGCCTGCTCCAGCGTTCAGTCTGCGCAACCTGAAAGGCGAGACGGTCAGCCTCGAAAGCCTGCGCGGCAAAGTGGTCGTGGTCGATTTCTGGGCCACCTGGTGCGGCCCTTGCAAAGCCTCTTTTCCAGGCATGCAACTGGCTGTCAACAAATACAAAAGCGACGCAAATGTGGCTTTCGTCTTCGTGGATACCTGGGAAAAATCGGACGACAAAGTCAAAAACGCGCAGGAATTCATCAACGGCAAAAACTACACGTTTGATGTGCTGATGGACAACGATGATAAAGTGGTGGCGGCCTTCGGCGTTTCGGGTATCCCTACCAAATTTGTACTCGATACCAAAGGTAAAATCCGGTTCAAAGCCGTGGGATTCGACGGCAGCGCTGATGCGCTGGTGGATGAATTGAGTAGTATGATTGAGTTGGCGCGGGTGCAACCCTAACAGAAGTGAGAGGTCAGATGGTGAGAAGTGAGAGGGGCCGGCTCACGGCTTTAGTGGTAGGGTTTTCGGAAGGGTTCTACAGTCGTGATTTCCATGAAATCACATGGCGTCCTTTGTGGTTTTAAAAAACGATGAAATGATTTTCCACTCCCTCCAAAACATCCCCATCTCCGCCCTCGCAGCCACCTTCAACCACGCATTTTCCGATTACCTCGTACCCTTTCATCTCAGCGAGGCACAACTGGAAAATAAACTCCTCAGCGACGGCGTGCGACTCGAACTGTCCGCAGGCGCTTTTGAAGGCGATCACCTGATCGGGTTTATCCTGCACGGATTCGATGTGGTGGACGGGCGCCGCATCCTCTATAACGCCGGAACGGGCGTTATTCCCGAAAAAAGAGGACAAAAAATAACTGCCCGCCTTTTTGAATTTATCCTCCCGGTCCTGCGGGCGGAACATATCAAAAGTGTGCAACTCGAAGTGATCCACGGCAACCAGCCCGCTATAAAAACGTATCAATCTATTGGTTTTAAGGTAGTTAGACAACTGGATTGTTTCAAAGGCGCTGTTGAAATCAAAAATATTTCCAATGTCGATATCCGCGAATTGGGCACTTACAACTGGCCTTTGATGCGGACATTCTGGGACTGGCAACCATCCTGGCAAAACTCCGTGACAGCCCTTGAAAACGTAAAAAGCACGAATATTTCTATAGGTGCATTTGATGGAGAAAACCTGATCGGCTACCTGCTGTACAACCCGGTTTCCAATAGAATCCAGCAATTTGCAGTGGATTCAAGGCAGCGCGGACGTGGGGTTGGCCGGCAACTTTTTGAATACATTGCCCGGATTGCGAACAAAGACCTCGTCCTGATCAATGTGGATCATAACGCCACGGAAACTGCTGCGTTTTTACTTTCTTTGGGGCTGAAGCCTTATGTGAGTCAATATGAAATGGTCATGGAGTTGTGATTTCACTTGAGTAATGACCTACCTTTCTTTAACAAAAGGAACACGGATATTAAGGATAAGACACGGATTTTTATGATATTACACATACAAAATCCGTGTCTTATCTTTTAAATCCGTGTTCCTTTAAATAAGCACACAATTCGAATTAATTAATCAGCATATGAACCAAAACCTCTTCGCATCCGTAGACCACTACATCAAAAACCTCCTTGCGCCTGAAGACGAGGCGCTGAAAGCCACGATACAATCCATAACCGACAACCAGATTCCGCAGATGAGCGTCTCTCCCAATCAGGGCAAGTTCCTGCAGGTGCTGGCTACTTTGTGCCGCGCACAAAAAATACTGGAAGTGGGTACCCTGGCCGGCTACAGCACCATCTGGCTGGCCCGGGCGCTGCCTCCAAACGGCCGCCTGGTCAGCATTGAATTCGATCCTTTGCACGCCAGGGTAGCGCAGGAAAACATGCAGCGCGCAGGATTGGCGGAGCAGGTGGACATCCGTGTCGGCAAAGCGATCGACATTCTTCCTGAAATTGCAGCGCAGGGCATCGGTCCCTTTGACCTGATTTTTATCGATGCCGACAAACCGCCATACGCCGAATATTACGAATGGGCGCTGAAATTATCCCGTCCGGGTACACTCATTATCGCCGACAATGTGATTCGCGAAGGGAAAGTGCTCGATCCAAATAGCAGCGACGAAAAAGTACAGGGTGTGCAGCGCCTGAATCAGATGCTGGCAACCGATAACCGGGTGACCGCGACGATCATTCAAACCGTGGGTGAAAAAGAACACGATGGAATGGTGATTGCGGTAGTATTGTAGAAAAGTTATGAGTTATGAGGGATGAGTTATGAGTTATTGGAGTTTCAGGCTTAATGAAGAAATGATGTATGCATTCCTAATTACTCATTCCAGTCTGAAACTCCAATAACTCATAACTCATAACTCATCCCTCATAACTCATTCCTATCTTTGCAAGATGAAGCACCCACAAGGACTGCATCCCAGAAACCGGCACCACGAGCGCTACGATTTTAAAACATTGATCGCAGCATGCCCCGAACTCGCTCCTTTCGTTTCGATGAATACCTATGGCGTCGAGACCATCGACTTCGCTGGTCCGGATGCCGTTAAAACACTCAACAAGGCACTGCTGCGCACTTTTTACGGCATTACCTTCTGGGATTTGCCGGCTGGGTACCTTTGTCCACCTGTACCCGGCCGGGCAGATTATATTCATTATATGGCCGATCTGCTCGGCGAGCGCAACGGCGGAGTAATTCCGCGTGGTAAATCCGTAAAGGTTCTGGACATCGGCATGGGCGCCAATTGTATTTATCCCATTATCGGCCACCACGAGTACGGCTGGCGGTTTGTGGGCTCCGACGTCGACGCTGTGGCCATCCGGGCAGCCAAACAGATTGTGGCGGCCAACAGCACACTGGCAGGCGCTGTGGAGTGTCGATTGCAACCCGAGTCATCGGCTATTTTTAAAGGCGTCGTCCAGCCCGGCGAGGTATTTGCACTTTCCATTTGCAACCCGCCTTTTCACGCGTCTACGGAGGAAGCCATAGCCGGCACCCAGCGCAAATGGAAAAACTTGGGCATGAAAAATATGGCTATCGCGCCATTGAATTTCGGCGGCAAACATTCCGAACTATCCTACCCGGGCGGTGAAGCCGCATTTATCCGCAACATGATCACCGAAAGTGCGGGTATACCTCAAAGTTGCGGCTGGTTTAGCAGCCTGGTTTCCAAAAAATCCAGCTTGCCCGCTATTTACAAGGCACTGAAACACGTGGGCGCTACCGATGTGCGTACGATTGAAATGAACCAGGGGCAAAAAACGAGCAGGGTAGTGGCCTGGAGATTTTAGGGAATAATAATAGGAATGAGGGATGAGGATTGAGGAATGAATTGATACTCGAATAGTGGAATTGATTCTAAGTAAAAGGGCAAAATTGCAAAGAGCAAATGGCAATGTTAATCAATGAGTTACAGAAGAATTAGTTCAAACTAATTTTGCTTGATTACTTAAATTGAGTGGCTTTATTCATCCCTCAATCCTCAATCCTCATTCCTCATTCCTATTTTTAGCCCTTTAAAAAAAGTTTCAAAAAAAATGCGAAATGCTGGGTACATCCTGTCCGGAGGAAACACAGGTATACAAATTCAGCATTCAACCCAATCACATTTTTAAAAGAAACAATTTTTTCAACATCATGACAACCATCAAAAATTTCACCGCACTGTTCCTCCTCGTAGTTATCGCTACTGTTTTTAACACTTCCAACGCTTCCGCTCAGGCCGGTGGCAATCCCAAAACCGAATTTTTCATCCAGGCTAATGACGTCGACAGCACGATCGCAATGTTGCTACCTGCAATTCAAAAAGTGCGCGATGCTGCTGCCCGTAGTTTCGAAACCATCCTGAAAAACACTTCCGCTGTGTGCCGCAAAGTACATGCAGCAGGTCCAAGAATGAGCGATGCGCAACTGGCTGGTTTTCAACGCGAATTTGAAGGAATAGATACTCAAATTGCCCGGTTTGTAGCCAGTCAGGGTACTAAAGGCAAATCTGTAGAAGATTGTATCCGGGAATGCGGCCCCAGCAAAAACAACCCGGCTGCAGCGAAGTGTAAATTTGAATGTATCAGCGGCTGGTTGAAGGCGCCGGGCTTCTAAAACCGGAACGAACATACTTTCATCAAATCCCAAGACGATCTTTGACCCACGGCAATGTAATGCCGTGGGTTTTTTGTGTGCCGGCTGCTGTACCGGCTGCTTTAGCTGCCGGACGATTCGGCATTAAAGGCAAACGACAATTACATTACACTTTTAAAACATTTATATCCAGTATGTCATTTTTTACAGGCATGTCGTATTTTGCAGCGCGAGAAGGATGAATGATGTGATCAAATCTTATTGTCAACAACAATTATACTCAACGCAAAGTGGTTTTGAACGAAAGACCGGTGCAAGTGCCTGAAAGCGAAGACTTCAAACCATCAAACCCTTTCAAACCACTCAAACCTATCTAAAACAGGTAACCTAAAGACCATCTGATTATGCAAAACATACCACGACAGACGCTAAAAGAATTTATTGCTCAGGGCCATTCCGACAAAGCGTTGGAAGAATTAATCAAACACACCAGTTCCATACCGGACAAGCATTACCACAATGCCGCGACCCAACTACATGCCCGCTGGAAAGCCAACGAACGCGCCCACCTCATGGGCGTTCTTGCGCAGGAGGCCTATACGATGGAGCGCAACAGGATCAATCAGGCGCTGTTGGAACTGCTGGACGGAAACCTGGATACCACAAATGCCAACGTTCCCAACAAAAGCCATACGCCGGAAAACGCACTCTGGAAAAAAATCGGCTATGCGGCGCTGATCGCAGCATTGATCAGCGGTGTGGCTGATTTTTTGGGAATCATACACCTTTTTTCAGGTCCGAAAGACGATTCCATGCAACTCACCGTCATGGTGCAGGGTATGGACGGCAAACCGATCCCGGAACTTCAAAATACCGGTAAAATCATCGTTGACTTCGGTAACGACCGCCGCGCGCCGCTCATCGGACAGGACGGCCGCACGAACCTCGGCGAAATCCCCACAAAATTCAGGGGCGAAAAAATTCCACTCGTGCTCCAGGCTGAAGGATTTGAGGCGACGGAGCCCGACAAACAATACATCATGGAGGGCAAACCGGTCTATTTTTTTGTGACACGCGATAGCAGCCTTGGCCTGGTGCAGGGCATTGTAAAAGACCGTTCGGGAGAAAACTTTATCGCGGGGGCGCTGGTGATGATCGACCTGGAAACGACCCTGAGGACCGATAGCCTGGGGCGTTTCAGAACCGTTTTGCCACCTGATAAACAACGTGATACATATGTTATCACTGTAAAAAAAGAAGGCTATAAAGTCAAAAACGATTATTACAAACCGATGTCATCGCCTACGGAAATCCGGCTGGATAAGTAAGTGTGCAGGCTGCTGTACCGGCTGCTTTAGCTGCCGGAGATGCCGAGCGTGATGTCCAGCAGATAAAGCAGCCGGTACAGAACTGGCTCAATTGGAACATGTAAACCTCCCATTCATATGAAACCTACTCTCTTTCTTATTTTTTCAGGCCTCGCTCTGGCATTTCAGGTATTCAGCCAAGCCTCCTCCGCCAACAAAACCCTGCAAGGCCGTGTCCTCTACCAAAGCAGCGGCAACAAACCTGCCGCAGGTGTGCAAATCAAAGAAAAAGACAGCAACGGCGACTACTCCAAGAACAAAGGAGAGTACCGCCTGAGTTTCCAGACCAAACGTAACGGCGCAGCCCTTGCGCTCGAAATCGGCTCGGACAACCGGGATGGCAAAAAAATAGAACTTGTCAATGAAAAGGAGGTAAAAGCCGCAAAACTTCCGGCCAGTCCAGATGAAATGCTGGATATCATTGTGTGTCCTGCCGGGCAGCGCGATATCGCCGCACAGAAGTACTACCGCATTTTGCGTACGACCGCTGATAAAGAGTTGGAAAAGAAGAAAAAGGAGGTGGACGATTTGGTGGCGCAAAAGGATAAGGACTATAAGAAAATCAGCGACTTATTCGCCCAGTTGGATAAGATGCAGGCGGCTTTGGACTCGGCGAAAATCCGGGAACAGGCATTTTCTATTGCCAGTATTAATCTGGACCGGGCTTCGCAGATGGTGAAAGATGCGGTTAGGGAGATTGAGGAAGAGAATGATGTGGAATCTGCGCTTAATATTTTGAGTATTGAAAAGGTGGATGCGGCTTATCAGGAAGCAAGCAAAAGGAAACAACAAGGTATATTGTTAGCCAAGAAAGCGGATGATGCTATTAAGCAGTCAATTATGGCTTATGAGGCACGGATCAGTTTAATAGAAGCAGAATTTAAATACGCTGAGGTAGCTGAGTGTTATGAGAGAATTGTCAGGATTTACGAAGAAGAAGGGTATGATAAAGAAGAAATGGCTACTTATCTTCTGGAAGCGGCAAGGTACTGGTATCTAAATGGCGATTATCAAAAGGCGCTGGAATTAAACCTAGAAACTTTAGAAATTCGCTTGAGAATTTTACCTGCGGATGATATTCAGATCTCGAATTCATATAACGATCTGGCCGCAACCTACGGTGAGCTAAGTCAGTTTCAAAAACAACTGGAATTAAATTTGAAAGCCTTAAACATTCGGGAGAAATCCTTGATCTACGATGACCCTCTTTTAGCAACTTCTTACAATAATCTGGCCCGGACATATGGTAATCTTGGTGTTTATCAAAAAGCCTTAGAATTTCATATAAAAGCCTTGACTATCCTTGAAAAAACATCGACTTTGAACCATCCAGATTTAGGAATGTCATATAATAACCTGGCTTGGACCTATGGCGAACTTGGTGATTATCAAAGTCAATTGGAATTCAACCTAAAGGCTTTAAATATCTGGGAAAAAATCTTGCCAGCTAATCATCCCAATTTAGGGCTTTCATATAATAATCTGGCCAGTACTTATGACAGGCTTGGCGATTATCAAAAAGCATTGGAATTTAATCTGAAAGCCAGCACTCTTTGGAAAAAAGTCTTGCCTGTTAATCATCCTTATTTGGCAGCATCAAATATTGGCTTTGCTCGGACATATAGTTTCCTGGGTGATTTTAAAAAATCTCTTGAATATAGGCTGCAAGCGTTGGACTTGCTCGAAAAAATCCTGCCTGCTGATCATATAAACTTAGCAACATTATATAACGATATTGGCATGGAATACAGTAATCTTGGGGACTATCAAAAACAATTGGAGTTTAATCTAAAATCTTTGAATATTCGGGAAAAAGTTTTGCCTATAGATCATCCTGATTTAGCAACTTCTTATAGTAATTTGGCTTTAGCTTATGGTAATCTCGGGAGCTATCATAAACAATTGGAGTATAATCTGAAAGCCTTGGATAGACGTAAAAAAAATCTTGTTGTCGATCACCCTGATATAGCAGTTTCTTATAACAACTTGGCCTTTACATACGGAAACCTCGGGGATTACCAAAAACAATTGGAATATACTCTGCAATCTTTGGATATTTTAAAAAAAACATTGCAAGCCAATCACCCTGATATAGCAGTTTCTTATAACAACATGGCCCTTGCATATGGCAATCTTGGGGATTACCAAAAACAATTGGAATATAATCTACGAGCTTTGGCGATACGCGAAGAGTCTTTGCAAGATACTCATCCTATGATAGCATTGTCGTATAACGATTTAGCTGTTACATATGGCAATATCGGCAATTATCAAAAACAATTAGAATATAATTTAAGAGCCTTAGAAATACGTAAAAAAAACCATGTTGCCGATCACCCTGTTATAGCAGATTCGTATAACAACTTGGCATTTACTTACGGTAATCTCGGCGATTATCAAAAAGGATTGGACTATTTTTTGCAAGCCTTGGATATTTCGAAAAAAAATTTGCCGGCCGATCATCCTAATATAGCATTTTGCTATATAAACTTGGCCCTTGCGTATTTCAAATTGGGGGATAATGTGAAAGCACTTGAATTTGCATTAAAAGCACTTGCCATTCGTGAAAAAGTGCTACCTCCGAATCACCCTGATTTAGGTGGAACATATAATGATATAGGGGTTTTTTATGGCAATTTAGGAGATCAACAAAAGAGCATGGAGTATGCAATAAAAGCACTGTCTATTCGCGAAAAGATTCTGTCTCCCGATCATCCAGATTTAGCAAGGGCATACAATAACATTGGCTTTTCATACTATATTTCTGGTGAATATCAGAAAGGGCTGGAGTACTATTTTAAGGCCCAAACCATATGGGAAAAATTATTGCCTCCGACCCATCCTGATCTTGTAGCGCTTTATAATAGTATCTGTATTGCTCATGCAAAAAACCGTCAATTCCCGGAGGCAAAAGCATTCCTTGAAAAATACCAAAGTGTTTCAAATGAGCCGCGCCTTTTTCGGGATTGGGCAGCTTATTATGCGCTTCAAAACGAGAAGGATAAAGCCATTGATAACCTGAAAAAAGCAGTAGAAATGGGTTATAATAATTTGACCTGGATTATGTCTGACAGTAGTCTTGAAAACATTCGGAGTGAAAAAGGCTACAAGGATATTGTCGAACAATTGCAAAAGCAGTAAGATCCCGTACCGGCTGCTTTAGCTGCCGGACATCACGCTGTGCATCTCCGGCAGCTAAAGCAGCCGGTACAGCAGCCGGTACATTTAATAATCCAAACATCTTCATTTATGAAAACACATTATCGGAATAGGCTTCCGCATATTGCACCGATTGGAGCGACATTCTTTGTGACCTTTCGATTGGTGGATGCATTACCACAATCAGTTGTGCTGGCGCTCAAAGCGGCACTGGAATCAGAAATAAGCCGCCTGAAAAAGGAATTTCCCAACGATTATATTCAACGTATTCCGGATGCGCGCAAGCGAAATTTCGGGAAATACGACCGGCAGTTGGATATGCAGCCTTATGGCGCCTGCTATTTAAAAGAGCCTGAAATAGCAGAAATTGTTGCCGGCAAAATGTGTGAATACGACGGTAAATACTATGATTTACAGGCGTATTGCATAATGCCCAACCATGTGCATGTTTTGTTCAGTATGTCGGTACAGGTTATTGATAATCAATGCATTTGGAGGGAAGATGTGCCGGAAGATTATATACAATTAGACAAAGTCATGCACCGGATCAAAGGTGGATCTTCCTTTATAGCGAATCGGAAATTGGGGCGTACTGGCAAATTCTGGTTTAAAGACAGTTACGACCACTATGTACGCAATGAGAAAGAGTGGCTCAATATCGCCGCTTATATCATTCAAAACCCTGTAAAGGCGAGATTGTCAGATAAGTGGGAGTCATGGCCATATAGTTTTTGCAAACCTGCTTTGCTGGAACACTTGATGTTTCGGGTGTGATGGTGGCTCCCGTACCGGCTGCTTTAGCTGCCGGAAGTGCCGAGCGTGATGTCCGGCAGCTAAAGCAGCCGGTACATAGGCCGAGCGTAACATCCGGCAGCTAAAGCAGCCGGTACGGGGCAATCTGCCAAAAAACAGCCAAACTCTTCTCCTTCGCGACAAACAGGCGACACATAGCACACACTGGCGAAAATTTTGTGGCGCAAAAAGCCACAAACCAATTTCCGTTCATTTTTTAATAGTATGCTATGAAACAAATTCTCTTTTCAGTCCTGCTCCTGGCGGGCAGCATCCCTGTTTTACATGCGCAAAACGATGGCGATAACCTCTTCAATCCCAACGTATTGCATGAAATTCGTTTTGAATCCCCCGATGAAAATTTTCTCCCTCAATTGATCAACATTTTTAATAATGCGCCAATTGGCGAAGTCCCCTACATATCGGGCACTGTTCGGATCGATGGCACGTTGATTTCCAATGTAGGCGTTCGGATCAAAGGTGGCATTTCCGCTTATGCTCCGAAACGCCCGCTGAAAATCGACTTCAACAGGTATGTCGACGACCAGCAATATGACGGTATGACCAAACTGAACCTGCAAAATGCAGATGTCGACCTGACTGTTCAGCGGGAAGCCTTGGTGTACGATATGTTCAGAAAAGCCGGAGTAAAAGGCCCCCGGACCGCATATGCAAAAGTGTATTTCAACAATACCTACAACGGCGTGTATATCATGCTGGAACAGGTCGACAAAAATTTCCTGCGCAATTATTTCGCTGATGATGAGGGCACCCTGTACAAAAACAAAACCTGCGCACTTGAAGTAGACGCCGGACCTGTAACCTTTGAACATATCGAAGCGCTGAATGAAATCCTGGCGACCTTATCCGGCGACGCCTTTCGCGAAGCCCTGGAAAACGCCCTGGCTACAGATGCTTTTTTGCGCTATTTCGTCCTGCATCATTTTATCAATGCCGTAGATAGTCCCATAGACGTAGGTTGCAATTTTTACGTATACCACGAGCCACGTTCCGGCTTGTTGAACTGGATTCCCTGGGATTACAACCTCGCTTTGTACAACGGCGCCAATTATTCCGTCCTGGAAACCAATACGGCAAATGCTATATTCAATAAAATGATGACTGAACCGTATTACCGGGACAGGTACCTGCAACTTGCCTGCGACATGTTGAAATACGTCCTGAATGAAAATTACCTGTATCCGCGTATCGATAACCATGTGCAACTCATCCTGAATGCGTTGATCACTGATCCTTATTACACCAATTTTAACAATTTTGATGTGTCGGTGGCACAATTAAAAACGCTGATCACCAACCGGAAAACAAGTTTTGTAAATGACCTGGCAGACCTGGGTTTTGTTTGTCCAAATTTTGGGAATACCCTTGATTTTCAAGATATTGTGATCAATGAGGTTGTGGCATCTGCCGACTCTTCCGGCGGAATTGCCGATCCCGAAGGCGGTTATCCGGACTGGCTGGAATTGTACAACAACAGCAGCGCAAACGTATCCCTGGATGGTTATTACCTGAGTAATGACCGAGATTTTCTCAAACACTGGGCGTTTCCTCCGGGAACACAAATCGGGGCAGGGGAGTACCTGATCGTCTGGGCCGACCGCGATGTGCAGGAAAGCGGGCTTCATGCGGATTTTAAACTGGACAAATCGGGCGGCCAGATCTACCTGAGCCATGAAGACTTGTCCTTTGTGGATTCGGTGGATTATGCAGACCAGACCACAAACCTGGCCCTGGCCCGTGTGCCAAACGGAACGGGCAACTTCATCCTTCAAGACCCCACTTTTAATGCCAGTAATGCTGTTTCTAACACAAGTGTTCCGGCAGAATTGCCGCTGGAATTGGCGATTCATCCGCATCCGGTTACGGACTTGTTGACCATTCGAATAAATACGGGAGACTTAATCCATCCCGCTTCGTTTAGAATACTCAATGTTTTAGGGCAGCCCGTTTCCACACTTTTATTACAAAATAACCCCACCACAATAGACGTACGTCACCTTAGTCCGGGCATTTATTATTTAAATGGAACAATCGGTCAAGCCCGGATCATGAAAAAGTTTCTGATCAGCGGGAAATAGGCTCAAGACTGTATTTCAGGGCTACTGGTTTTATACTTGCCGAAAAAAGCAGGGGAAAGTTGTTGCAACATCCGATTGCGCCTTACCTTCCCCTGCTCAAATAAAAGCAAGTTTT
>JADLCC010000005.1 GCA_020847425.1 Saprospiraceae bacterium | reverse complement strand
TCAAGGCGTCGGATTGCATACCGGCAAAGCGGTTACGCTTACCTTCAAACCTGCTGATGCCAACCACGGCTTCCGTTTTCAGCGCGTCGATTTGCCTGAACAACCCATGATCCCGGCGGACGTAAAAATGGTTATTTCCACCAATCGCGGCACAACACTTAAAAATGGAGAAGCGCAGGTTTCAACCGTTGAACATGTATTGTCGGCACTCACCGGACTACATCTCGACAACGTCATTATTGAGGTAGACGGACCTGAAATGCCGATCATGGACGGCACCTCGATGCCATTTGTAGAAGCATTGTTGAAAGCCGGGCGCAGCGAACTGGATGCCGAACGCGATTACTTTGTAGTGACGGAGCCTATTTCCTATAAAGACGAAGTAACCGGCACGGAACTGCTCGCTTTGCCTGCCGACGATTTTGAGGCGACGGTAATGATCGATTTTGACTCGAAAGTGCTGGGACAACAATTCGCTTCCCTGTACAGCATGGATAATTACGTCAGCGAAATTGCGCCTTGCCGTACCTTCGTTTTTGTCCATGAACTGGAAAAACTATTGGAAATCGGTTTGATCAAAGGGGGCGATATGGACAACGCCATCGTGATCGCCGACCGCCGGATGGAACAGGATGACCTGGACGCATTGGCCAAAAAAATGGGCAAAGCAAGTATTAAGGTGGATGCAGAAGGCGTACTGAACACCGTGAAACTGCATTTTCAAAACGAACCTGCGCGCCACAAACTGCTGGATGTTATCGGCGACCTGGCTTTGATCGGAAAACCCATCAGGGGTAAAATAGTAGCAACCAAACCAGGCCATACGGCGAATGTGGAGTTTGCCAAAATCCTGAAAAAGCACTACACCGAAAAACGCCGTTTATTGGGCATTCCCAAATATGACCCGGAAAAAGAACCCGTTTACGACGTGAATGGCGTGATGGGTTTACTGCCGCACCGGCTGCCGTTTTTGATGGTCGATAAAATCATAGAAATCAGTGATACCCATGTGGTAGGCGTAAAAAACATTACCATGAACGAAGGCTTTTTTCAGGGGCATTTTCCTGGAAATCCGGTGTTTCCGGGGGTGCTTCAAATAGAGGCAATGGCACAGACAGGCGGCATTTTAGCGCTGCACAATGTACAGGACAAAGGAAACTGGGATACTTATTTCCTCAAAATTGACAATACAAAATTTAAAGCCAAGGTTGTTCCTGGCGATACTTTAATCCTTAAAATGGAACTGATTGAACCCATCCGGAGGGGCATTGTACACATGCAGGGTACCGCTTATGTCGGCAATAAAATTGTCAGCGAAGGTGAACTCACTGCCCAGATCGTCCGCAGGGTAAAAGAAGGCGGCGCAGAAGGATAAGTTCAAATCAAAGCAAAACCACAGGTGCTACACCGCATAGGCACTTCAACTATTCTGTTGCATGAGTTACACTGACGGCTTGCGGGTGATACACCCCAACGCAAAAATTGGTAAAAACGTCACCATCGGCCCCTTTACGTTAATTGAAGAGGATGTCGTGATCGGCGATAATTGCTGGATTGGCGCAAATGTGAATATTCTCAACGGTGCGCGCATCGGTGAAAATTGCCGCATTTTCCCCGGAGCAGTTATTAGTGCTATTCCGCAAGACCTGAAATACAAAGGCGAACCGACGACCCTTGTAATTGGTAATAATGTAACGGTGCGCGAATGTTGTACCCTGAATCGCGGTACCACTGCAGCCAACACAACCTCGATCGGCGATAACTGTCTGTTGATGGCTTATGTACACGTTGCCCACGACTGTTTTATTGCCGAGCGCTGTATTCTGGCCAATAATGTTACCCTGGCCGGCCATATCGATATCGGGCGCAATGCTACCCTGGGCGGACTGGTTGCCGTGCACCAGTTTGTACGCATCGGCGAGCAGGCCATGATCGGCGGCGGCTCGCTGGTTCGGAAAGATGTGCCGCCCTTTGTTACGGCCGCTCGCGAGCCCTTGTCCTATGTAGGTATCAATTCCCTCGGACTTCGCCGGCGTGGTTTCAGCAAGGAGGATATGCACCATATCGAAGACATCTACCGCATTCTGTTTGTACGCGGATTGAGTGTGCGCAAAGCGCTTGCTACCATCGAAAAAGAATTGCCGCCTTCCGCTTACCGGACGCAGATCACCGAATTTGTACGCGATGCCAAACGCGGCCTGATGAAAGGTTTCCGCACAGTGAGTGCAACCGGAAAATCGGGGGATACACACCAGGAAGGATGATCATTCGTCTGCAAAATACCGGTAAACGTTATCGCCTGGAATGGATCTTCCGGGGGATCGATTATGATTTGCAGGCTCCCGGCCGCTACGCTGTTTTAGGCCCCAACGGTTCGGGTAAATCCACCTTGTTAAAAGTACTTTCGGGCCACCTCTCGCCTTCAAAAGGCCGCATTTCGTTTGAACAAAACGGGAGAATACTGGAGCCGGATGTCGTTTACCGCTCGGTGAGTTACGCGGCGCCTTATATCGAACTGATCGAAGAATTTACCCTGGAAGAAGCCCTGAAATTCCATGCGGGCCTGAAACCGATGCTGCCCGGCATGACACCCGCGCGGCTTTACGAAATACTCGCGCTTCCGAAAGCGCGCAGCAAGGAAATTCGTTTTTTTTCCTCAGGCATGAAACAACGCGTCAAATTGGCCCTTGCCATTTGCAGTGATACGCCCGTCCTGCTGCTCGACGAGCCGGCGACCAACCTGGATGTGCAGGGGGTGGAATGGTATAAAAATCTGATCCGGGAATATGCAGAAGATCGCCTGGTGGTGATCGCATCCAATGATCCGCACGATGCGGAGTTTTGCCCCGTGCATTTGAATATACTCGACTTTAAGTCGTGAGTGGTGAATCGTGAGTCGTGAGTGGTGCTTTGCCCAAACTTTTTACAATAACCTTGGGCAACGTACCACTCACGACTCACGATTCACAATTCACGACTCACGACTCACGATTCACGACTCACAATTCACTACTCACAAACTCCGTCAATTCCCGGATCGCGTGATCCAGAAAACCAGGCATGAGTGTATCGAACGTGTGCTTTATTTTTTGCGGGTGGCCCAGGTCGTGGATCATTCGGCTATACCGCGCTTCACCGTGCTCATCAACAATAGATTCCCGTCGTTCCGGTTCCATAAAATAATTTAGCAAACCTTCAGGGTCGGCTTCCGGGTGAAACTGGGTGCCGATCATTTCAGGGCTGAAACGGATGGCCATGATCGCGCGTTCGAAGTGGACGTGGGGGCGCAATTTTTCCAGACACAAAATGGTAGCGTCCATTTCCTTCAGGCGGGCCTTGTTCGGCGTGACCACCTGGTATCGGCGAAAATCGGCGATATAAAACGGATCGGACAGCCCTTCAAAAAGCGGTTCTTCCTTGCCCGTATGGGTTTTATGTACCGGATAAGTACCGAACGACATTTTATAACGCTGCGTCACCGTGCCCAGGTTGAAGTAGTGGCAGGCCATCTGGAAGGAATGGCAGATAAAAAAGCAGTGTTTTTTTGCTTCGGGTTCTTCCGTTTCCTGGTTGTGCTGCCACAATTGACCGATGAGTTCAAAAAAAGGCGCCTGCCATTGTCCGCCGCTTTCGAGCGGATCACCGGGCCCACCTGAGAAGATATAAATATCGTACGAAAGGTCGGGGATTTCCGTTTTGGCGCGTACGTCGAAATGGTCGTAACTCAGTTCGCCGGCATAACGATGCAGGATATTTTTCAGCATCGGTATACCGCGATTGGATTCGCCATTGTACATATCGATCAGGGCAGCACGTAGAGGAGTCATAGCAGGTTGAATCTCGTTTGCAAAGAATAAATATAACCGGCGGGATAAAAATAAGTTACAAAGATCGCATATCAGACCGGTACCGGATAACTGTCAGACGGATTAATTTTGTCGACGGCGTTCAAAATAGTAAGTTTGCCGGCCTTAATAAAAAAGCAAAATTGCAAAAGACAAAAGGCAATAAGGGTCAACACATTGCGGAAGTTGGTGTTTTGACTCCTTGTACCTGTTTATGTAACAGATTGCTTGAGTTTAGTTTCACCTGAATATCAAATACTTAAATATGAAATTTGTTTCAGAAGATATCATAGATGCCGTTATTGAAGAGTTGGAAACGTATTCCGATGAACAGTACGAACAACAAATGGAAGCCTTTGCCGAAGCGCAACCGGTGCTTTTTGCGTGGCTTTTCAGCGATCATTTCGATTTGCTCCATGAAGATGAAAAAGGCTACCTCCAATACCTGGCGCTTATTGCCTGGAATGCGGCCGTAAAAGTGAACGGCCCGCTGGAGGCTGTTTCGGAGGACCAGATCGGCGAAGCGGAAGAAAAAAATTACGAGATGCTGGAACTCAGCACGGGCAAAAAATTCCGCGACCGCCTCGATCCCTTTTTTGAAAGCAGCGACCAGGAAGACCTGATTGCTTTTGCCGAAGAAGCCGTTCTGGAAGATGAAGACGATCCGGAATCGCTGGTGACCAAAGAAGGCCGCGAACCGATCTTTATCGCCTTAAAAACGATGGTGGATGTGTTGTCGGCGGTGGCTTAATATATGTTGAGGTTGGTGGGGGTTGAGGTTGTTGAGCCTCAACAACCTCGTCGAGTCACGATTATTTATGGCGAAGATGTCCACTGTGTTGGGCCTCAACCCTCAACAATCTCAACACCCTCAACATCTTAACAATGGCTGAACAAAAAATTCTCATCATCGGCGCCACTTCGGGCATTGGCCACGCAATGGCAGTCGCGTACGCCCGGGCCGGTTGGCTCGTCGGCGCTACCGGGCGCCGGCAGGAACAATTAGAGGCATTGCAGGCGACTGCGCCCGACCGGATTTTGATCCGCCGGCAGGATGTAACTGCAGCCGAAAGTATTGCCGTTCTGGAAGAACTGGTGTACGAAATGGGTGGGGTAGATGTGCTGGTCTACAATTCCGGTATCGGTATTTACAACAAAAAAATAGACTGGGAACCGGAACGAGACACGATTGCGGTCAATGTGTCGGGCTTTGCCGAAGTAGCCACCTGGGCATACCGCTATTTCAGGCAGCGCGGCGGCGGGCAGTTTGTGGGCATATCGTCCATCGCCTCCGAGCGCGGCGGTGGCACCGCTCCGTCTTACCACGCCTCTAAAGCGTTCATGTCCAATTTTATGGAAGGTCTGCGCCAAAAAGCCTGGCACGACAAAAAGAAAATTTTTATCACGGACATCCGCCCCGGATATGTGGATACGCCCATGACCAAACAAAACAAAGGCATGTTCTGGATCGCTACATCCGAAAAAGCAGCGCGTCAGATCATGTCTGCCATCGAACGCAAAAAACGGGTGGCATATATTACCCGCCGCTGGGCACTGGCGGCATGGGTGTTTCGCATGGCGCCGAGGTGGATTTATGAGCGGTTTTAGTTGAAAGAGCGTGTCTTTTTTTATGTTGATGAGGGTTGATAAAGGTTGATGAGGGTTGATAATAGCCGCCCGAAAAGTGAGCAATCACTTCATAGAGCGGCTATTATCAACCCTTATCAACCCTTATCAACCCTTATCAACCCTCATCAACTTTATATGACAGCCACTTTATTCCACAATAACCTCATCCACAAACAGCCAGGCGCCATTACCTTCTCCATTGGCCCCTTTCGGCACAACGCCGAATGCTTTGGCTACAAATTTCAGGTAGCGGTATTTGGCTTTTTTGGTGTCCAGTTTTACCGTTTCAATCGCAAAGCCAATTAATTTGTCGGCATCGATATCCTGTTTCGCCAGGGAGGTAAAGGTTTTTCCGTCGTTGGAACCCAACACCTCTATACTTCGCGGCGCATACACCTGCGAAGGGGTATTGTACATGAAATGGGTGGTGACGCGGTCAAATGCTGTAGCCGTTCCAAAATCGATAAGGGGGTCGATATCTGTATTGACCAGCCCAACCCAGTTGCCCCAGGTTTTAATAGCGCCTGTGACGCCATTGGTCAGCCCAAACTGGTCGCCGCCGGTATATTTATCGGGCGTTTTGGTCATTTTATAGGACTTCCCGCTGGCTTTATGCACCAGGTATTCGACGGTTCTGACATTTCCCATTTGTTTGTCTTCCTGGAAAACGGCGGCTTTGATGGTCGTGTTTTCAGAGATACTTACCGGGGCGGCGTACATTTTCGCTTTGGGTGAAGGGTCTTTGCCGTTGGTGGTGTATTTGATTCGCATACCCGGATCGAGGGTGGTCAGCGTTACCTTGCCTTTGGAGAAAGAAGCCGTCACGTCAAAATAACTTTTGGCGTAATTGACGCCCAGGGCATCCATGCGTGTAAAATGCGTTTTGAGTCGTTTGGTAAAATCTTTCCAGTTCTTCCGTTCCTTGGCCGACCAGGCCACTTCGGCAATGGCACAGGCACGTGGATATACCATGTACTCCACTTTTGCGCCGTCGGGTATGTACTCCGTCCACAGGTTGGCTTGTGTGCCTAAAATATGTTTGGCCTCTTCGGCAGTCAGTTCGGTGGGTACCGGTTCGTAGCTGTACACCTTTTCCAGGGGCAGGAGTCCGCCGATAGCCACGGGTTCTGAAACCGGGTCGCTTTGGTAATAATCAAGATAGCAGAAACCCGTTGGTGTCATGATGGCATCGTGGCCGGCTTTTGCGGCAGCAATGCCGCCTTCGATACCCCTCCAGCTCATCACAGTGGCCGATGGCGCCAGCCCGCCTTCCAGGATCTCGTCCCAGCCGATCAGTTTTTTGCCGCGTTTGGACAACATGGCTTCAGCCCTGCGGATGAAATAACTTTGCAATTCGTGTTCGTCTTTCAGGCCCTCTTTTTTCATCAGTTGCTGGCAAAACTCGGATTGCTCCCAGCTCCTTTTCGGGCATTCGTCGCCGCCGATGTGAAAATAAGTGCCCGGAAATAAAGCGCAGACTTCCTCCAGCACATCGTCCAGAAACTGGAACGTCGTTTCCGTCGGGCAAAACACATCATCAAAAACACCCCATTTCGTAGCGGCTTCGTAAGGGCCTTTTCCGCAACCCAGTTCGGGATAGGCGGACAAAGCGGCCAGGGCGTGTCCCGGCATTTCAATTTCCGGGATAATGGTAACAAAGCGCTGGCGGGCATATTCTACCACATCTTTGACCTCTTCCTGGGTATAAAATCCGCAGTATTTTTTGCCGTCATATTTGATAGGACGGTCGCTGTAATGGCCTACGAGGGTTTCTTTCCGGCAGGCTGCAATGGTTTGCAGCTTGGGGTACTTTTTTATTTCGATACGCCAGCCCTGGTCTTCCGTGAGGTGCCAGTGGAAGGTATTGAGTTTGTGGACCGCCAGAATGTCGATGTATTTTTTGATAAAATCGACGGGAAAGAAATGCCGCCCAACATCGAGGTGCAGTCCTCGGTACGGAAAACGCGGCGCGTCCTGAATCAGGCAGCCGGGCGCCGACCATTTGAGTCCTTCCGGGCGTACAGCGCCTTTCGATTTTGTTTTTGCGGGCAGGGGGCGCTTGTTTATTTCGGCTGGAAACAATTGCCGCAGGGTTTGAATGGCATAAAAAGCGCCCGCCGCTGTTTTGGCCCGAACGATAATGGCAGCAGGTTTGATATCGAGGATGTAACCTTCGTCTTGCTGGAGTGTTTCGTCGGGAAGGAGGTAAATGGAATTGGTGCGGGGTTTGGTAAATTTTTCTTTTATCCCCTGTGATACCAGGTTGAAGCCTGTGCCGGACTGCACCAGTGTAATCCAGGATTGTGCAACCAGTTGCCAGTCATTTTGTCCGTCGGGATAATATACGCGGGTATCGGCACTCAGTGCAAAACTACCCGTCTGGGGTTTTATAGACTGAGGTTGAGGAATAATCTGAATATTGGACGGTGCGGGGGTTTGACAATTTGTTAGGAAAGGGTAAAAAACCAAAAGTGCTAAAATTCTTGTGAGCATGGCGGGTGATGTTTTGTTTGTGCGAAAGGTAGTGATACTCCAGATTCTTCCGAACAGTCTGTTGCATCGCTTTTTATTCGGGCTTTGCGCCACAGTCGTTGGCCAGCACTTGGCAACAATTCATACACGTTGATCGAAAAATTATCAAACAGCAGCAATACTTTCGAAATATCGACTCATCTTTGCACTTTCTTTTTAATCCGTACATTTTTAGGGGGATAAATTCGAAGAACAAACACTAATTTTCTACACGTCGAATTTAATGGGCACTTTGGTCCTGTACCAGATAGCTGCGCATTTGGGGTGATTTCACCCTGAATGCGCTTTTTTTATTTCCGGATGCAACCAATTCTATTTCATAATGTTTTGCGACAAATGCCTGCTTTTTTAGCAAGGAAAACGAAAAATTATACCTTTATGCCGGCTTAACATTCGGCTTCAAAAAAAGCATTTTTATCCTTACCAAATTTGCCGCAACCGCTATATGGACGTACTCAAACAAGAATTCTACAACAAGGCACAGGCCCTCGCCAAAGAGGTCAAAGAATTACTGAAGGAACACGGAGACAAAAAATTGGACGATGTTACGATCGAACAGGCATATGGCGGCATGCGCGATATTACCAGTATGATTTGGGAACCGTCTTTGCTCGATGCCGAGGAAGGTATCCGGTTCCGCGGTTATACCATCCCCGAACTCCGTGAAAAACTCCCGACCGCTCCCAATGGCAAGGAACCCCTGCCGGAAGGCCTTTTCTGGCTGATGCTCGTCGGCGATATTCCTACAAAAGAACAGGTAAAATGGCTCACCGAGGCCTGGGTACGCCGCGCGAACGTACCAGAGCATGTTTTCCGGGCCATCGATGCACTGCCGGTCGAAACACATCCGATGACACAATTGTCGGTAGGTGTGCTGGCCATGCAAAGCACCAGTGTTTTTGCGCAGCGCTATACCTCGGGGATGAACAAATCCGAATACTGGGATGCCACTTACGAAGACACGATGAACCTGATTGCGCGGCTGCCGCGTGTGGCGGCGTATATTTTCCGCCGGGTGTACCACAACGGAGAGCAGGTGCTGCCGGATATTTCACTGGACTGGGGCGGGAATTTTACCCATATGCTCGGATTCAAGGATGAAGGCTTTAAAGAATATATGCGCCTGTTCCTGACTATCCATGCCGACCATGAAGGCGGCAATGCATCCGCGCACACAACACACCTGGTCGGTTCGACCCTGAGTGACCCGTATTTGTCGTTCAGCGCAGCTATGAACGCCCTTGCCGGTCCATTGCACGGCCTTGCGAATCAGGAGGTTATCCGGTGGGTACAAAAAATGGTGGATACCCTGGGCACCACCAAGCCAACCCGTGAACAGATTGCCGAATATGTGAAAAGCACACTCGCCAGCGGCAGGGTTATCCCCGGATACGGGCATGCCGTATTGCGCAAACCCGATCCGCGTTTTATGGCGCAACGCCAGTTTTGCGAAGACAATGTATCGGAGAGCGACCTGGTAAAAGTGGTCTGGAAAATTTTTGATGTGGTCCCTCCAATACTCACTAGCCTGGGTAAAGTGAAAAACCCCTGGCCCAATGTCGATGCGCATTCAGGCGCCGTACTGATCCACTACGGCATGAAAGAATACAATTATTATACGGTTCTCTTCGGGGTAAGCCGCGCACTGGGTGTCCTGGCCGCACAATGCTGGAGCCGGGTACTGGGCCTGCCACTGGAACGCCCGAAATCTGTAACTACGACCTGGATTAAAGAGTACCTGGCCAAGGAATACGGCGTGGTAACTGAAAAATAATGGTCCCAGAATTGCCCTAACCATGTTATACCAACTTTTTCAATCAGCCGGGACAGAGACAGCGTTCAATGAACTGTTAGATCTTACATTCACTGAAAACGAGCGTGCCATGATGCTGGAACGCTGGCGGATTTTCGACGCACTCGACCGGGGGCTATCCCAGCGGGAAGTAGCCAAGGATGTGCCCTGTAGTATTGTTACTGCTACCAGGGGGGCAAAGGTGTACCGTGATAACCGGGATGCGATTCGGAAGTACCTGGAAATTTGGCGGAAATAGTGTTTTGGTGTTTTAGTGTTTTGGTGTTTTAGGCCGCGTTACCCTCGGCAACCGTGAGTGGTTTAGGCGAAGCGCCCCAAAACACTAAAACACTAAAACACCAAAACACAAATCTAAACACCCAAATCCCGGCAGGCCCGGTACAAATCCTGCCACCCATCGCGTTTTTTGACCACCGTTTCGAGGTATTCCCGCCAAATAACGGCGTCGCTGCCCGGGTCTTTGACGATAGCGCCGGTGAGCCCGGCAGCCAGGTCGTGCGCCCGGAGGTCGCCATCGCCGAAATGGACGGCCAGCGCCTGTCCCTGGTGTATCACCGAAATAGCCTCTGCTGTACTTAGCGTTGCGCTCGGCGTTTTAAGTTTGTCGCGGCCATCTTCCGTTTTGCCGTTGCGCAATTCCCTGAAAATGGTAACCAGTCGCTGAATTTCCTGCAAAGGCGCCGCATTGGGGGGCAATTCGAGCGCTTTCCCGAGTGCATTCAACCGGTTTTGAACGATCGTCACTTCTTCGTCCAGGGTATTGGGCAGTGGCAGCACCACGGTATTGAATCGCCGCCGCAAAGCCGATGAAAGTTCGTTGATGCCCTTATCGCGGTCATTGGCAGTAGCAATCAGGTTGAAACCTTGTATCGCCTGTACTTCGCTTCCGAGTTCGGGAACGGGCAGTGTTTTTTCCGACAACAAGGTGATCAGCGCATCCTGCACATCCGCAGGGATACGGGTCAGTTCTTCCACCCGGGCAATTTTACCATGCTGCATGGCCGTCAGTACAGGACTGGGTACCAGGGCTTTATCCGTAGGTCCTTCCGATAGCAGTCGGGCATAATTCCACCCGTAACGCAGGGTTTCTTCATTGGTACCTGCCGTTCCCTGTACCAATAGTGTGCTGTCGCCACTGATCGCGGCAGCCAGGTGTTCACTCACCCATGTTTTGGCCGTTCCGGGCACACCCAGCAACAACAAGGCGCGGTCGGTGGTCAGTGTGGCTACTGCAATTTCGATGATGCGCCGCTGGCCGTAGTATTTCGGCTCTATTTCAACATCGCCCACTTTGCCGCCCAGCAGGTAGGTGACCACCGCCCAGGGCGACAGGCGCCAGTTGGCAGGGCGCGGCCGGTCATCTGCTGCGGCCAATGCCGACAACTCCTGCGCATAGGCCGTTTCGGCATGGGGGCGAATGATGTTCATAAATTAGAAGTGAGAAGGTGAGAGGGTGAGAAGTGAGCGGCTGGCGCTAATCCGGTGCATTTGTTGTTCTATAGGGGTCTTACGACCAGGCACTTGAATTCAGGCCGCCAGTTTGAGGCCCAAAAATAGGCAAACCAGACAGACTGCCAAACTGCTCAGGACATAAACAAAAGCCTGGACCTGTTGTCCGTTTTGCCAGAGTTGAAAACTTTCTGCTGTAAAAGTGGAAAAGGTGCTGAATCCGCCACAAAAACCGGTTGCCAACAATAACCTGCGTTGTTCGGAAAGGATTCCGGCCTGGTGCCATCCCATCCAGAGGCCCAACAGCAAACACGCCAGGCCATTGGCCGCAAAAGTGGCCCAGGGAAAACGCCCCTGTAGCGGCCATAGCCACAACCCAATCAGGTAGCGGCTGGCGCTACCCAATCCTCCACCGACAAAAACCGAAAGAAAGGCCAACCATTGATTCATATTTGAAATAGCAAATAGCAAGGGGTGATTTTGAATGATGGCAACCCATTATTCGCATTAAGTAACGCTTAAAAAACAAGTTATTCAAGTCGTGGACTTGTTTATTAAAATTTACTGCGCAGCGAAAGTAGAAACTTTTAGCGCGTGTTCAAAATTG
>JADLCC010000004.1 GCA_020847425.1 Saprospiraceae bacterium | reverse complement strand
TATACAAAAGAGCAACCTCCAATTTGAAGCGCTGCGTAGCATTGGGCGGCGCTAAAAACCACCTGATCGTTATGCCTGACGCCCACCTCGAAATGACGGCTTCCAACGTGGTGGCTTCCATGTCGGGTTGTGCAGGCCAGCGCTGTATGGCGGCAGCAGTCATGATCGGCGTCGATCGCGTTCAGCATATTATCGACCGTATGTGTGCAGAAGCCCTCAAATTGATTCCGGGAGCCAACCTGGGTGCTGTCATCAGCCAGGAATCCAGGGCGCGCATCGAGGCATTTATTAATGAAGCCGAAGCGGCTGGCGCAAAAGTGCTGGTTGACGGCAGAAATACCGTGGTGCCCAATAAAGAGGGCGGTTTTTATGTCGGCCCTACGATTGTGGACTACGTTACAGCAGATATGCGGATTGCACATGAAGAAGTTTTTGGGCCAGTTATCGCCATTATCCGGGCCAAGAACCTGGACGAGGCCATTGCGATCGAAAACGCTTCACCCTATGGCAATGCCGCAGCAGTTTTTACTGAAAACGGGGGTTTTGCAAAAGAAGTGATGGAACGCGCCAGTGCTGGCATGATCGGCGTGAATATTGGGGTTCCTGTTCCCCGCGAACCGTTTCCGTTCGGCGGCTGGAACGACTCCAAGTTCGGCGTTTGTGATATCACCGGAAAAAGTTCTATCGAATTCTGGACACAGAATAAAAAAACTTCCGTGAAATGGAATCCGGAAGCAAAAACCAATTGGATGAGCTGACCTCACCCCCCGGCCCCCTCTCCCAGGGAGAGGGGGTGACTTCACCTTTGGCTTCTTTACAAGTGGATGCCAAGGATACTCGCTCCCCCTCTCCCTTGGAGAGGGGGCCGGGGGGTGAGGTTATAAGACCATCAAGTATCTTTTAATACCTGTTTTTTCGTGCAGCAATCCCCTGCACAAATGTATTGATAACCAATAACTTAAACCATTATGAGCACTCTGTTAATGGACCGACAGGAAACCGTACAAACCAGCCTAGACCACACCCTTTTTTCCTGGTCGAAACAATCGGGATTGAACCCGCTCGCTATCGAGCGCGCCGAAGGTGTATACCTCTACGATATGGATGGCAGGCGTTACCTTGATTTTTCATCTCAACTGATGAACGTCAATATCGGCCACGGCAACCAGCGCATTACGGAGGCCGTCCGGCGGCAGATGCAGGAAGTAAGTTATGTGCATCCCGGCATGGTGACCGAAGCCAGAAGTGCGCTGGGCAAAAAACTGGCGGAACTGGCGCCGGGGAACCTCAACAAGACTTTTTTTACCCTCGGCGGCTCCGAAGCTATCGAGAATGCGATCAAATTAGCTCGTTTGTACACCGGACGGCACAAGATCATAACGCAATACCGCTCCTACCATGGAGGCACCTACGGCGCCATTACGGCCAGCGGCGACCCGCGGCGTTTCCCCATGGACAGCCAGCAGATACCCAATATTATCCGGGTGGAAAACCCGTATTTCTACCGCTGTCCCTGGAACACTGCCTCTTTGGAGGAATGTGGCGAAATGGCCCTGCGCAACCTGGAGCAGGTCATCATGTATGAAAACCCGGACAGCATCGCCGCAATTCTGTTTGAAGGTGAATCAGGTTCTTCGGGATGCCTCAAATACCCGCCGTTTTACCTCAAAAAAGTAAAAGCGCTGGCCGAACGCCACGGTATTCTGCTGATTGACGACGAGGTGATGAGCGGTTTCGGCCGCACCGGCAAGTGGTTTGCCTGCGAACACCACGACGTTGTGCCGGATATCATGTGCATGGCCAAGGGCATCACTTCGGGTTATATCCCGCTGGGGGCCATGATTGTATCGGACCCGATTGCCAAGCATTTCGACGACAAGTTTTTGGCTATCGGCCTCACCTATTCAGCCCATGCAGTGGCCTGTGCGGCAGCGCTGGAAAATATCCAGGTGCTGGAAGAAGAAGGTATGGTGGAAAATGCAGCGCGAATGGGAAGGTACCTGGAATCCAGGGTAGAAATCCTGCGTGAAAAACACCCCTCCATCGGCGATTTCCGCAATTCGGGTCTCCTGGGATGTATCGAACTGGTGAAAAACCGCAAAACAAAAGAGCCCATTGCGCCATGGAACGCCAAACCGCAGGACATGACTATTACGAGTAAAGTAGCCGCCGCAGTGCAAGCCAATGGAATGTTTACATTTGTTCGCTGGAACTGGGTCTTTACCGCCCCCCCACTCTGTGTAACGGAAGCGCAAATAGATGAAGGGCTGGACATTATCAGTAAGGCCATTGCTGTTGCCGACGAATTTTACCATGATTAAAAGTCCGCTGATCCGAATATGAAAACAACCCTGCCCGATAATTCTTTATACAGTGAAGACCTCGCTCCCGTTCCGCCTGAAAGACGGACCTGGAATACTTGGAATTATGCCGCCCTCTGGATCAGCATGAGTCTCTGTATTCCAACCTACATGCTCGCCAGTTCGCTCATAGAAGGCGGTATGAACTGGTGGCAGGCCATTGGGACGATCTTCCTGGGGAATACGATCGTGTTGTTGCCTATGATATTGAACGGGCACGCCGGCGCCAAATATGGTATTCCTTTTCCCGTGCTGGCGCGAGCGAGTTTCGGGACCCGCCTGGCGAATTTACCGGCCATACTCCGGGCTATCGTAGCCTGCGGCTGGTTCGGTATTCAGACGTGGATCGGTGGATTCGCGCTTTATCAAATGTTCAAATTGTGGTTTCCAGCGCTGGAAACGCTGCCGCGCATATTTCCGGTTGCTTTCGGTCTGGAGACGGGGCCTGCCATTACTTTCCTGCTGTTTTGGCTGCTGAACATGTACATCATTTGGCTCGGGGTTGAAAGTATCCGCAAACTGCTGGTATTTAAAGCCATTTTTCTGCCGCTGGCAGCGCTGGCCTTGTTGTTCTGGGCCATCGATGCGGGCAATGGATTGGGACCTATCCTTGCGCAGCCTTCCAAATTTCAAAACAGTGCTGAATTCTGGGATTTCTTTTTTCCGGCACTGACGGGCATGGTGGGTTTCTGGGCTACTCTCTCGTTGAACATTCCTGATTTTACTCGCTACGCCAAAAGCCAGCAGGCGCAGGTAACCGGGCAGGTGATCGGTTTGCCACCTTCCATGACCTTGTTTTCGTTTATCGGTGTGGTCGTCACTTCGGCCACTGTAATTATTTATGGAGAAACGATCTGGGACCCGCTTGTACTGGCAGGTAAATTTGAAAGTAAAATGCTGGTGAGCATTGCCATGATTTGTGTGGCCATCTCCACGCTCGCTACCAATATTGCCGCGAATATCGTGGGGCCAGCCAACGATTTTTCCAACCTTTCCCCTTCCAGAATCAATTTCAGGATGGGCGGTTATATCACGGGTATTCTCGGTATCCTGATTTTTCCATGGAAATTGATTGCAGACCCCAGCGGTTATATTTTTACCTGGCTCATTGCCTATTCCAGTTTGCTGGGGCCCATCGGCGGTATCATGATTGCGGATTATTATTTTATCCGAAAAAAGGAGTTGATTACCAATGATTTATATTCTCCAGTCGGCATTTATACCTACCGGGGCGGATACAATATGTCGGCTTTATGGGCCTTGCTGATTGGTATTTTGCCAAATATTCCGGGTTTTTTAGTTGCTGTGCACCTGGCCCCCAAGGACTCTGTGCCACTTTTTATTGCCGGCTTGTACCATTACGCCTGGTTTGTTGGATTTGCCGTTTCGTTTTTTGTTTATTT
>JADLCC010000003.1 GCA_020847425.1 Saprospiraceae bacterium | reverse complement strand
CGCCGCCCGCCCATCACTTTGCGCACCCCTACTTCCTTGGCGCGGCCCGATGAACGCGCCGTAGCGAGGTTCATAAAATTGATACAGGCGATCAGTAAAATAAAGGCTGCAATGGCGCTGAAAATCCACACGTACCGGATGCTGCCATTGGGCGCCAGTTCGACGGTGAGGTCGGAATGCAGGTGGATATCCGTCAATTTTTGCATAGGAAGGTGCACAAACTGTCCTGTTTTTTCAATGTCTTTCAGGGTTGAACCCAACAGTTTTTGCGCGGTTATTTCCATTTTTTCATTGGCCAGCGCGGTAAATTTTTGATTGAATTTTTCCGGATCCGTCCCTTTTTGCAGCAGAAAATAGGTATGGAAATTATTATTGCTACCCCAGAAAGGCGGGCTGTTTTGCACTTCTTCATTTCCATTCATCGAGAGCAGGATTTCTGCACGGAAATGCGAATTTTCCGGCATATCCTCGAAAACGGCCGTTACCTGCCGGCGCTCGTTGTTTTCCAGTATGAGGGTTTGCCCGATGGCCGATTGGGGATTGGAGAAATAGTACTCTGCCCGACTGCGTGCTATCGCCATGGTATTGGGTTGTGTCAGGCATCGCTGGGGATCACCTTCCAATACTTTCAGGGGGAAGATTTCAAAAAACGAGCTGTCTACAGTCAGTACGTGCTCTTCGCGGATATTTTGCCGGCCCGGGCCGTCGCGTTTGACGAGGTAGTTGCCGTATTGCCTGAACCGGCACCAGGACTGGATTTCAGGTAAAGCCGCGCCCGCTTCCGGCCCGATAACAGAACCTACTGTGGCCAGTTCGAAATGGTTTCCCCCGAAATTGATATCTGCCGTCGGGCGAACGATACGCTCCGCATTCGGATTCCAGCGGTCGTAACTCACTTCGTGTGTCACAAACAGCACGATCAGCAAACATGCTGCGATACCGATGGCGAGTCCGACGATGTTGAGGCCGGAATACAGGCTGTTTTTGCGCAGGTTGCGGAGGGCGAGGGTGAAGTAGTTGCTTAGCATGTTTGGTTATCCGTTATTAGTTGTTGGTTATCTGTATACGGATATGCTTTGTCCATATCCCATATACAGGCCAAATGCCTAGCCACTTTTGTAAATACTTGATAATTAAATAATTAAGTAAATTTTTTTTGAAAAAAATGTCCGAACCTGAACGGGGTGTGTTCGGATTCGGACAGGAGGGAGTGGTGAATCGTGAGTCGTGAGTCGTGAGTGGCACTTTGCCCAAGGCTCACACAAAATCTTGGGCAAAGTGCCACTCACAACTCACGACTCACGATTCACCACTCACGACTCACACTTCTAGCAATCCGCATCCCCGCCGCATGAAAATGCTGTTCCGGCTTCGCATGGTGCCGGTTGGCGCAGCGCGCATGGTAGCCATCGAAATACCAGGAGCCGCCGCGCAGTACTTTTTGCTGCCCGTTGTCGGGCCCTGTCGGGGACATGGTAGTGCCGGACTGCTGACTATAATGATCGACAGCGTACCAGTCCTGGCACCATTCCCACACATTTCCACTCATGTGGTAGAGTCCCAGCGCATTGGGTTGCAAGGTATTGACCGGTAAGGTGCAGCCCCTGCTGATCCCTTGCGGTGCATAAGGCCGGGCAAAGGCAGCGCGTGCGTCCGCGTTTATTTCGGATGACAGGGCGGTGTCGCGACCGTTGCCGAAGCGGCGCTTTTTGCCGCCTTCTCGGGCGGCATATTCCCATTCCGCTTCCGTGGGCAGCCGATACCCGTTGGCCGTTTTTTGTAGTATAATGGTTTTATAATCAATGGAATAGGCGGGAGATAAGCCATTCTCTTCACTCAGCCAGTTGCAATACGCTACTGCCTGGTACCAGTTGATGCCGACGATCGGTCGGTCCGGGTCAAGCAAAACCGAATCGAGCACGCGGTAGTAATCTTTAGCGCCGGTCTGGTAATGGTACACATTGCCCGGTTCCAGCCAGGCGGGATAGTTGGATTTGGTCGCGTCCACGAAGCGCAGGTATTCGCCGGTAGTCAGTTCGTAAGCGGAGAGGTAAAAATCCTTGACAATAACCTGGTGTGTTGGCGCCTCATCTTTGCTGCCGTCGCCGAACGTATCGCCCATCTGGAAAGCGCCGCCTTTGATGAGGACAAAGGACTGGGTGTTTGGTGTTTCGTTTTTCGTGTTTGGGGCGTTTTGCTCACGGCCTTTTTGGGTGTCTCGTTTTTCGTTTTTGGTGTTTGGGGGCGCTTTGCTTACGGCAACTGTGAACAGTATGGGCAAAGCCCCCCCAAACACCAAACACCAAAAACCAAACACCCTCCTCATTGGCCGCTCAGTTTCGCCACTTCTTCTTCCGTGACCCGCAGGCGTTCGCGGCAGAATTGAATGAGCGCATTGGCGCGGGCAATTTTTTCGCCAAGTTCGTCGATGCGCACCGTCTCGGCCTGCAGATCGCGCACGATTTGTTGCAGTTCAGTCTGTGCCGATTCATAACTGAGGATATCTTCTTTCTTTTTCATTGCCCTTTGTTATTATAATCCGTGTCTCATCCGTTTAATCCGTGTGCTATTCCTCTACGGACGGGTAAAAACCAATGCCTAAAGTCGAACTTACTGCTCGAACCAGACTTTGGTCTGATTATCCGCATCGCCGTTGTAATTGATCAGTATTTCCGCTCCGGCAGGAATATCCTTGATGCAATAAAAATCAATGGTTTTTGCCTCGAAATCCATGCCGTACTCGGCATTTGGCTGGTACGAATGGTTGTACAACGACCCGTAGCCGAGGCAAAAGGCATACCACTCGCCTTCTTCCCCCCAGTCGAAATAGTAGTCGTCCAATACCGTTTGGCGGACATTCGCCAACTGCGCTACCGGGAATAAGATGATCGGACACACTTCGATGACCTCGCCTTCTTCAATATCACGTGCTGCAAAAACGCCCTGGCCATGGGTGTCAGAAGGGGCTACGAAAATGGATGCTTGCTGGACGCTCATTTTTAGAGGTGAGAGAGTGAGAGGGTGAGAGGGTGAGAGAGTGAGAGGGTGGTTAGGGAGTGAGGGATGATTTTATTTTGGCAGTAATTTTCAGGATTTCAAGTGCTTCGTTGGATAGCCAGACCAATTCCGTTTTGTTGCCATAATCAGCGGCATCAAATAGATCCAGCCAATAAATCATCTCATCCGCTTCTTCAACCACGATACAAATTTTGGCAAATTTTTCATTTTTGGATCGGCCTCGGCAGAAGGCTCTGAAATTGGCGCCCACGGAAGTAGCGGATTTACATAGTTGATTGGACAAAGTTTTGGTGGCCGAATTAAATGGCACCATATCCAGGAACCTGATTACCCTGACCGCAAAATCACGAGTCCTCGCCCTGAATTTTTCATTGAATTCAAGATTAGTCATAAATGAAGCGTAGTATTAAAATTATAAAATTGATTGATAATCAATCAGTTGGTTAAAAGTTCAATCGAACCAAGGGCGAAGCGGTGTAATCTACAGACTCTCACTCTCTCACTCTCTCACATCTCTCACTCTCTCACATCTCTCACTCTCTCACATCTCTCACTCTATCACCAATCTCCCCCAGCGCCGCCGCCCCCAAACGATCCGCCGCCAAAATCCCCGCCACTGCTTCCTCCGCCGCCGCCCCAGCTGCCGCCGCTGCTGCCACCGCCGAATCCGCCGCCGCCGATAAACCAGCCGCCGCCCCAGCCATCGTCATTGTTGCGGCCTTTGCGGCGCGCGAGCCTGCCGTCTTTGGTGTACATGGTGCCGAGACCTTTGCGTACGCGGTAAAAAATATAACCCATCAGTCCGAACATGCATGCAAACACGATCAGCAGAATAATCAGTACGTTGCCGCTGACGTCCTTGCCTGCTTCATCGTCCTTGAATTCGCCGGCCAGTGCTTTGATGATATCGTTCAATCCAGCCTCGATGCCCTGGTAGTATTGTTGCTGCCGGAAATAGGGTCCCATGGTATTGCGGATAATATTGCCCGCAGTGATATCGGGCAGGGCGCCTTCCGTACCATAACCAGTGGCGATAAAAATACCGCGATCGGGCGGCTGCGATTTGATCAGCATGACGACCCCGTTGTTTTTGTCCTTTCGGCCGATGCCCCATCGGTTGCCCAGTTCAAAAGCGTAGGAAGCCTTGTCGTAATCGCCGAGATCGGGGCGGATCATCACCACGATCTGGGTGCTCGTGGAATCCCAATAAACCCGCAATTTTTGTTCCAGCGTGGCTTTTTCGCCTGCTGACAGCCAGCCGGAGTAGTCGTGTACATATACGGCGGGTTCCGGCTTGGGCGGGAACACATCGTTGTCGCTTTGAGCGGGCAGCACTTGTGCCAGGCAGAGCAGCAGGCCTGCGCATAACCAGTTGCGGCTACTGCGGGGCGCCAACCATCCCTTAATCGCCATAGATAATCTCATCAGGAAGTTCATTGTCGTCGTGGTTTTCATCGGAAGGAAAATGCGTGCGCAGCCGGTTTCCGATCAGGTTGATGACTTCGACTACCCCACCCGCGGCATCGTCCTGCTGCAAATGTTCGCGCAGCAGTTTTTTTTCGGCTTCCCAGAACTGGTAACCGACCTGCTCGTGGATACCCGCGTCGCCCCAGATGGCAAAATGCCGCGACTTTTCAGCCAGATACAGCAGCACGGCATTCCGGTTTTTGGTGTTGAACATCCCGAAGAGTTGAAATACCTCCTCGGCACGTTCCACAGGGTGGTCGCGCAGGCAAAAATCCTCAATAAACAGCCGGATTTCACCGCTGGTACCGCGCTCTGCCACCTGAATGGCCTGCAAAATGCGGCTTTCTTCTTCTTTGGAAAAGAGCATAGCGTGGATGTTGTGAGTGGTGAGTTGTGAATGGTGAGTCGTGAATCGTGAGTCGTGAATCGTGAGTGGCGTCCAGTTAGAAGAATGTTCTCAATTATCCTCTAACTGGACACCACTCACGATTCACGACTCACCACTCACAATTCACTATTTCCCAAACTTATCATCCAGGTTCGGCGCTTTTTCAGCACCCTGCGCAGCCGTGAAATACCCTTTGGGTGAAAAACCGAAAATGCCGGCAAATAGGTTGGTCGGGAAACGGCGGATGTAAGCATTAAAACCATTGGTAGCCTCGTTGAAATTGCGGCGGGCCATGGCGATGCGGTTTTCCGTGCCTTCGATTTGTGTTTGCAGGTTGACAAAATTCTGGTTGGCTTTCAGTTCCGGGTAAGCCTCGGTGACAGCCAGCAGGCTTTTCATCGCGCCGTACAGGTTGTTTTGTGTCTGCTCGAAACGCTGAATGGCTTCCGGGCTCAGGTTGTTCGCGTCGACTTTTACCTGTGTGGCAGCAGCGCGGGCCTGCACCACGGCTTCCAAAGTCGTTTTTTCGTAGTTGGCAGCCGCTTTTACGGTCGAAACTGTCTGGTCGATCAGGTCCATCCGGCGCTGATACTGGTTTTCTACTTCAGACCATTTTCCCTTGATGGCTTCATCCATACTGACGACCTTGTTGTAGGAGCCGCACATGCTGAAAATAAGGATGGCGCCGAGGCCGAGCAGAATGAGTGGGAGGTATTTGCGAAAGTCCATCATAGTTATTAGAAAGTTGATTTTGAATGTTTTATCTTAAAAATGTGTGATTAAGGATGTGCAAAATTAGAGCTATTATTTTGGATTCAGTGCGTTTCTCTTTACCACATAGGCACATAGATCTTACACATAGATCACATAGTTATTGATTCGTTCATTCTATGTGATCTATGTGTAAGATCTATGTGCCTATGTGGTAAATGTCTGATTCCGTAGCACCGCCGCCATAATCCCCGTCGCCACCGCCGCATTCAGCGACTCGGCTCCGCCTGCCGCATGGCGCGGGATCGTGAGCCGGTGGCTGAGCAGTTGTTCGGTGGCCGGACTGATGCCTCGGCCTTCATTGCCGATCACCAGCAGTCCGTTGGCGGGCAGGGTCGAGCGAAAAATGTCGCTGCCGCCGAGTACGGCGCCCATTACAGGTGGGGCAGGGGAGAGCGGCGCCAGCAGTTCAGGCAGCGCGATCTCGCAGGTGGGTACCCTGAAAACAGCGCCCATGGTGGCCTGCACGACTTTCGGGCTGAACACATCCACACAATCGGGTGAACAAAAAACCGCCGGAAACCCGAACCAGTCGGCAATGCGCAGGATGGTGCCGAGGTTGCCCGGGTCCTGGATACCGTCGAGGTACAGGCAAATATCAGATTGGAGGAGACTGCCGTCGGGCCAGGTGTCGGGCCATTGTGCGATAGCCAAAACCGAGTTGGGCGTGCTGAGCCCGGAGATTTTACGCAACTCTATTTCTGAAACCGGGTTAAAGTTTTGTAAAAACGGTTGCAACGAAGCGGCATTGGCGGCAGCCCAGCGTTCCAGTCCAAAAATGGACACCACTCCAAAACGTTGCTGCTGTAGCAGTTCGAGCACCATTTTTTCACCCTCCACGAGGAAGTTTCGATACTTTTGCCGGTACTTCTTTACCTGAAGGGCATTGATCAGTTTGCTCTGGTTTTGTGATAACACCGTAGTTCGTTTAGATAAATACATGTTTTACTCAAAAAAGTGCCTGCAGCCGTCGAAACCATACCGGATTTTGTTCCGAATGCGTTTCCTTTTGTGCTGCCTGTCCGTCTGCATCGTTTTCTCCGCCTGCAATGTTACGAAGCATCTGGACACTGCCAAAGGCGAACGGCTGTTGGTTTCCAATTCCCTTGAACTCAAAGCCGACCGCAAACTGAATTTTGCCGAACGCACGCCGATTTTATATCAACTGGAAGGTTACTTCAAACAAAAACCCAATCAGCGGGCTTTCGGGATGTTCCGCACCCGTTTGTGGTTTTGGTACAAATACCACCAGCGCGGTTCCAAATTTGCCAAATGGGCGACCAGCCGGATCGCCGAACCCCCAACCATTTACGACGAATCACTCACACAACGAACGGCGCTGAATTTTGAAAACCAGATGCGCCAACACGGCTATTTCAACGCAACTTGCACCTACGATACGGACACGATTAACCAGTACAAAGTCAAAACGAAATACACCCTTCTGCTGGGCAAATCGTACAAAATCGACTCCGTTCTTTTTGTCAGCCAGGACAGCCTGGTGAAACAAGTGCTCGACCTCACCGCCGAAGAAACCCTGCTACACCGGGGCAACCCGGTAGACGGGATGGTATTCGACGCTGAAAAACTGCGCATCACCGCTGCGCTCAAGAACAGGGGATACGCCTATTTCACGCCAAATTTCGTGGAATTTACGGGCGATACCACCGGCCTGGAAACCGACGTGACCGTGGAAGTACTGACACCCGGCGACACGGTAATGCACAAAACCTATACCCTCGGCGATATCGCGGTGTTTTCCAGCCTCCTGCCCGATGTATCCTATATCCGCCAGGACACCACGATCAACGGTATTTATTTCGCTTCTGCCGACCCCAAATTTCAGGTAAAACCCGAACGCCTCTACCAGGCCATCGCCCTGCAACCGAGCTGGCCTTACCGGCAAATCGACTTTGACAAAACCACCCACAACCTCAATGCGCTCGGGGTATTCCGCTTCGTGACAGTGCGGCCCTTCCAGGATTCTATTCAGCCGGAAAAAATAAATGTCGCTATTTCGTTCCGACCCAACAAACGACTGGCCCTGGGCGCCGACGCCGACCTGAACTCCTCCACCTCCCCTTCGCTGGCCCGCAACCTGCTGGGGGTCTCCTCCTCGCTATCGTTTCGCAACCGCAACCTGTTTCGCGGGGCCGAACACCTGCAATCGAATGTGCAGTACAACATCGAATTCGGCGTAGGCGCAAAACGTTTTATATTTTCCAGGGAGTTCAAATTCCAGAACGAACTGGTTTTTCCGCGCTTTTTCGACTATTTCGGGTTTTGGCGCGGCATGCATGCCGTTCGGTTCGGCCAGAAACGGGTGGTTCCCTCCTCCTTGTACAACCGGATGAAAGCCGATGCGCAGGCTCGTTTTACACTCAATTACAACTACCTGAATGTCACGGATTTCTTCGCGTACAACCTGTTCAATACCTCATTCGGTTACGATATCCGTTCGAGCCCCGAGCACCAGTACAACATCGACCAGGTCGGCATCGATGTGCTGCGCCTGATCGACACGCTGAAAGTATCCAATGAGTTCCTGGCCCGCAGTTTCAGCGACCAGTTGTTTACCGGTTTTATTCTGCGGTCGTTCAACTACAATTACGCCGGCAAAGCGAACCGCTTCGGCGAGCGCTGGGCATTCCGTTTCAATTCCGATCTCTCGGGCCTGGAAGAACTGGCGATCAATCGTTTGTGGAGTATTCCATTCGGCAATCAAACCTGGACGGTGGCGGGCCTCGATTTCGCCCAATACCTGCGGCTCGATCTGGATGCGACCTATACCCGCGAATTCCGAAAAGACCTGATCGGCGCCGTGCGCATCGGTTCGGGCGTGATTGTTCCCTATGGCGATACAAAAGACGCACCTTATGTGAAGCAGTTTTTTGTGGGCGGGCCGTCCAGTTTGCGCGCCTGGCGCATCCGGCAACTGGGCCCAGGCGGTTACTACGACGACAAAGTGCTGCAACCGTATTACCAGGCTGGCGATTTCCGGTTCGAATTCAACGGCGAACTGCGCTTCCCGCTGATCTGGTGGCTCAAAGGAGCCGTGTTTATCGATGGCGGCAACATCTGGACCCTGCGTTCCGATGTCAACCGCCCCGGCTCAAAGTTGCTTTGGGATTCGTACAAAAATATTGCAATCGGCACCGGCCTGGGCGTGCGCGGCGACTTCAGTTATTTTGTGCTGCGCGTCGATTTCGGCCTGCCGCTGAAACAGCCTTACCGGCAAGGCGGCGATACCGGCTCCTACTGGGTGCCCAACCGCTTGTCGAAATTGCAGTTGAAAGATTTTAACCCGAACCTTGCGGTGGGGTATCCGTTCTGAATTGGGTGTTTTCGTGTTTTGGTATTTTAGTGTTTTGGAAGTTGTGACCCTTGGCTTTGGGTTGTGTCTAATCAAATCATTTATCCTGTTTTTTAAACCAAGGACTCAGGCGGATTCTTAAACAAGTACGCACCAGAAGGTACCTTCATAACCCATTGATGAGTTGCCTCCCTAAAACACCAAAACACTAAAACACCAAAACACTCTGTAACCAATCAAACTCAACCATACATGGCAAATCTCCTCGACACCATCAAACAACACATCACTCCCGAACTCATTGGTCAGGCTGCCCGGCTGCTGGATGAAAATGAAGGCGGCATTTCCAAAGCCGTTGGCGGGCTCGCTCCGACGATCCTCGCAGGATTGCTGCAAAAAACCGGCGATGCGGGCGTTATGGGCAGCATTTTCAATACACTTTCCAATTTTGATTCCGGTATTCTCGATAACCTGAGCAGCCTGATTGGCGGCGGCAACCTGGCGCACAACGACCCCAAAGACGTGTCTGGCCAATTGCTGGGTACGCTGTTCGGCGCTAAGGTGCCCGCTATTACCAACTCGATTTCATCGTTTTCCGGAACCAAATCATCCTCCACTTCATCGCTGCTGGGCCTCGTCGGTCCGCTGGTGCTGGGTGTTTTAAGCAAAAAAATCAACAGCGACGGCCTGAGTGTTTCCGGTCTTGCCAATCTGCTGACCGGCGAAAAAAACAGCATCCTGGGCACTTTGCCCACGGGTATGAGCGCTGTGCTGGGCCTGGTCGACCAGGGCGCCGGTGGTGCCAGCAATGCCGCCGCCGCCAATGAAGCCAGTACCGGGACCAACTGGCTGTGGCCCCTGCTCCTGTTGCTCGGACTGGGCGGCAGCGTCATGTACTACATGAAAAATTGCACCCAGCCAACCGTACCGGCCGTACAAGTGGAAGCGCCCGTGGTGGATTCCGCCGCCATCAAAGCCGCCGAAATGGCCGAGGCTGCCAAAGCCGCCACTGCCGCTTATATGAAAAAACTGGCGTCCGGTTTTGAAATCAAAGGCAATGCGAATGGTATTGAAAGTCAATTGATTGCATTCATTGAAGACGCTTCTAAACCCGTGGATAAAACCACCTGGTTCAATTTTGACCGCCTGACCTTCAATACAGGCAGCGCTGAAATCGACATGGAAAAATCGAGGGCGCAACTGACCAATATTTATGAGGTACTGAAAGCATTTCCGAAGGTAAAACTGAAAATCGGCGGCTACACCGACAACGTGGGCAAAGAAGCCGCGAACCTGAAACTCTCCACAGAACGCGCCAAAGCCACCGTAGCAGCACTCGTCGCTATGGGCATCGAAAAAGGCCGCCTGACACCGGAGGGCTACGGTTCACAGCATCCGGTCGCCAGCAACGACACGGAAGAAGGCCGCGCGCAGAACCGTCGTATTGCGGTAAGGGTAACTGAAAAATAGAAGTGAGAGGTGAGAAGTGAGAAGTGAGAGCCGACTTCGATTACACCACCTCGCTCTTGGGTTGCGGGTTTGAAGGTTTTTCGGAAGGGAAACGTTCAAACCCGTTTTTTTTATAAACCGACGCTACCTCTTGTGTACGCCGGAACGCTGTTCCGGCAAGCATTAAGTACTCTTGCCAAGCAGACGTGTCATTCTGAACCGTAGGTGAAGAATCCGGGCGTAGCCCGATGAAAGTTTAGGGTCCCGGATGCTTCGGCTATGCCTCAGCATGACACCCCTTCTTGGTATGAGTACTTAACGCTCGGCAGTTCCGGCATAACAACACTTGAAGAAGGTCAAAAAAGCAAACCGAATCATAGCCCGGACCTTTGTATGTTTGTCCGAATTTTAACCGAACATCCGCAACCAGATAACGATCACCATGTACACGAATATTAAATCCGCCCTTCAAAACGAATTGCAGGGCATCCGCGACGCCGGTTTATACAAAGAAGAGCGCATCATCACCACGGAGCAGGGGCCGGTCATCGACACCACCGCACAATCGGACCTGCTGAACTTCTGCGCCAACAACTACCTCGGACTCAGCAGCCATCCCGAAGTGACAGAAGCCGCCATCGAGGCCATCCGGACGCACGGATACGGCATGTCGAGTGTGCGTTTTATTTGTGGCACGCAGGATATCCACAAGGAACTGGAGCGCAGCATCGCCGATTTCCTGGGACAGGAAGACACGATTTTATACGCCGCTGCCTTCGATGCCAACGGCGGACTGTTCGAGCCGCTGCTCGGTGAAGAAGACGCTATCATCAGCGACGAACTCAACCACGCCAGCATCATCGACGGTATCCGGCTGTGCAAAGCCAAACGTTTCCGCTACAAGCACAACGACATGAATTCGCTGGAAGATTGCCTGAAAGAAGCCAATGCAGGCGGCGCGCGGCGCAAACTGATCTTCACCGACGGCGCATTTTCGATGGACGGCACCATCGCACAACTGGATAAAATCTGCGACCTGGCCGATCAATACGAAGCCATGGTAGGCATCGACGAATGCCATGCCAGCGGCTTCCTGGGGCGCCGGGGCCGCGGCACCCACGAATACCGGGGCGTGATGGACCGCATCGACATCATCACCGGCACCCTCGGCAAAGCCCTCGGCGGCGCCAGCGGCGGTTTTACGGCTGCCAAAAAAGAGATCGTGGAACTGTTGCGCCAGCGCTCGCGGCCGTACCTGTTTTCCAATACCGTAGCGCCGTCGATTGTAGGCGCGAGCATCAAAGTGATGGAATTGCTGAGCGCCAGTACCGACCTGCGCGACAAACTGGAACGCAATACCAAGTGGTTCAGAACGAAAATGACGGAAGCCGGTTTCGATATTATTCCCGGCGAACACCCGATCGTGCCCATCATGCTGTACGACGCCAAACTGGCGCAGGATTTTGCCCGTAAACTGCTCGCCGAAGGGATTTATGTCATCGGATTTTTCTATCCGGTAGTGCCGCAGGGCAAGGCCCGCATTCGGGTGCAACTTTCCGCAGCGCACGAGCCGGAACACCTGGAAAAGGCCGTGGCGGCGTTTACGAAAGTGGGGAGGGACCTGGGCGTGCTGAAAAGTTGAGAGGGGGGGAGTGTTTTAGTGTTTTGGTGTTTTGGTGTTTTAGTGTTTTGGGCGCTTCGCCTTTGGTCAATCCCCCGACCCCTAAAGGGGAGTACATCGCAATAGATTAAGTATTCCTACCTTTAAAAGTACAGATTGTCAATTTATTGCGAT
>JADLCC010000002.1 GCA_020847425.1 Saprospiraceae bacterium | reverse complement strand
GTGAGTGATACTTTGCCCTGGACTTCTTGGCAAGGTTTGGGCGAAGTACCACTCACGATTCACGACTCACCACTCACGATTCACCTGAACACCTTCTTCCCCTTCCGCAACCAAATGCCCCAACTCTTGCTATAGGCATGGACTTCCTGCGTCGGGCCTCCTTCGTTCACGACGTGATGGCCCTGATTGACCCACTCAAAAATACCGCCGTAGAGATTGGAAACATTTTGAAAGCCGGCGGCCAGTAGTTTTTCCGCAATTTTTTCGCTGCGAAAACCAACGGAGCAGTACACTACGACCGGGCGTACTTTATCGAGCGCGGGCAGTTGGTTGATATCGAAATGGTCGTAACCCACGGGGATTGCTCCGGCAATATGGCTCACCTCGAATTCGCGAGGTTCGCGGGCATCCAGGAACACCACACTCGTACTGTCTTTTGCTGCCTGTTGTATGCCGATTTCCGGTACGCTGTGGCTGAGCAAGGTTTTGAGCATGGTGCGGTATGCGCCGCGTTGAACCTGTCCGTACGAAACCCAGGTAAGCAGCATTAGAGCAATGGCAATAGCAATCTTGAGCAATGAAAAATTCGGCATAGTGTAACAGGAATATATCTGTTACAAAGAACGCAAAGGAACCGGAAAAGTTGGTGGAAAGACTCCCGCACCCGGCGCGACGATCAAAAAATCGTCGCGCCAAGTGCCATAACCGAGGATGATATACAGGCGGGGGCCGTTGATTGTCTAAAAAAAATCCTACTGCCAGAAGGACAGCAGTAGGAAAATCAAAACATACTATGAGAAAACTGGGACGAAGATAACTTCAGGTAAGTGCTATTGACAATATCTTTTTACGAAGCGGCGGCAAATTAGCAGGAAGCGGCGGATATATGTGAAAAAGAGTCTCCGGGATGTCATTTTCCGGCGACTCTTTTGGTCAATTTGTATTGGTTGGGTTCAAGTGCGGCTTTAATTGCGCCCTTGTTTTTCCAGTCTGCGCTGGCGGTTTTCCTGGAGTTTTTTGACCAATGCTTCCCGGAATTCGCGCTCGGCGACGGGAATTTTGGCAATTTTCCGCAGGGGCAGCACCTTCCGCAGCCGTTGTCCCAGGTCTTTTTCCAGATCGAGTTCGCGTTGCCGGAGTTCGAAGTGCTTTTTTACATAGTCTTCCACCTCGTTGTCGTTCATGCCATCCAGTTGCGTGGTAGGTTTGAGTTGCGCCTGTATTTCTTCCCGTTTGTCGAGGTAGTCGTTGAACAGGGGCCAGAAACCCTCCGCCTCCGATGGCGTGAGGTTGAGTACTTCCGTAAAAACAGCCACCCGGTAGGCCTGTACTTTTTTGTCGCGCACTTCCGGGTTGCGTTGCGCTACTGCCACAGCACTACAAGTGCTGATGAGCAGGGTGATCCATAGGCATCGTTTGATTATCGTATTCATGTTCAGCATTATTTTTGTGTTCTTTGCTTAAAGTAATGATTCCAGTTCCTCCTCACTCATGTGCTGCAAAAGATTCTCCAGTTCTTCGGCAGGTATATCTTCGGTTGTTTTAGTCTGCGGGGCAGGAGCGGGACTTGTCGTGGGCAGGTGTTCGAGCGACGCTACTTCCGTTATGGAAGCCAGTTGGTCGGGGTCGAATTCAGATATATTTTCCAGCACATAGGCTTCGATTTCTTCGTCTGTCAGCGTTTCGGCATAGGTGTCGACCGGCAGGGTGGCGCCGGGTTGAGGGCGCAGCATCCACCAGCAGGCAACGGCAATGGCCGAAATGGCCGCAGCGGCAGCCCACATACGGGGCCGCAGGACTTTGCGCAGCAAGCCGCCTTTTTGAGCAGTAAGCACGGGCCTGCGCAGGTTTTGCGCGTCAATTTTATTAAAAACGGCGTCTTCCAGGTTTTCAAAATAACCGGGCGGTACCTGCATGCCATCCTTTTTGCGGGATTGTTCCTGCAGCCAGGGCGACAGCGATTCCAGTTCTTTATCTAATGCATCATGCTTTTTCATAGCATATTTTTTTTGATTCGTTCGAAGGCTTTACAATTCCCGGAAAGCGGCTTCCACTTTTTTTACAGCGTGGTGAAAAGATGCTTTCAAAGCGCCCGTAGAAGTTGCCAGCACGGCCGACATTTGTTCGTAAGGCATTTCATCGTAATAGCGCAAATTGAATACAATGCGTTGTTTTTCAGGGAGTTCTGCAATGGCTTTTTGAAGTTTTACCTCTATTTCGTCCCCATCGAACCATTCGTCAGCCTGCAGCCGGTTGCTCATTACTGCCATGGTGTCGTCGATGGAATCTGAAGCGTGGCGTGCTTTACTTTGCAGGTGCGAAATGGCTTCATTGGTTGCGATCCGGTACAACCAGGTATATAATTTCGATTTCCCTTCAAACTGCAATACGCCGCGATATACCTTGATAAACGTATTTTGCAGCACATCATCCGCATCTTCGTGCACCAGTACGATCCGGCGAATATGCCAGTACAGCCGTTCGCGGTACTGCGACATCAGGTGCCGGAAGCCCCGCTCGAAGCCCTGCTCCGATCGCAGCAATTCCATAATCTGTTCGTCTGATACCGGTTTATTCGTTGCGGTCTGTTGCAATGGTTTCAATTTGTGCTATTATGACGGTGCGAATGCGCGCAGGTTTAATCGGGGTGTGAAAAAAGGCTACCTTTGAACTGGTTATTAGTTATTGGTTATTCGTTATTGGTGGTATTTCAGGCAGGGAATTGTGAAAGTATTGAGATTCTATTTCCTCAAAGTGGATAGCTGATAACCAATAACTTTTCCGGGAGTAGAAATGACCATTGTCCATTCATTTCAGCCTGAAACACCCCGAATAACTAATAACCAATAACTAATAACCAAACATGTTGGCTCGTTTTTTTCAAAAATACACCGGCTTTTTGCGGAACCTGAAAGCGTCCTACGTCATCAACAACCTGTTGCATGTCGGCGATTTGCGCCCCAATCGCGTATATTACCGGCGTTTCGGGCTCCGGAAAAACGTATGGAGCCCCATCGGCAGCAAAGATTTTGGTGGACAACACGATCCGGATATTCCCTGGCTCGACCAGCCCGGCGCAATGGAACGACTGGAGCAGCACCCCCGGTTTCAGTCCCTGAACGCAGAAATGCAGTCGAAAATACGGCAGTTTGTCACAGACGGTTACCTGGTGCTGGAAAATTATTTTCCCGAAAGCGACACAGCAGCCCTCAATGCCGAAGTAGCACAGCTGCTCGACAGCGGTAAAACCGGTTTCAATTATACCGGCCGCAAAATTTTTAACCTGCCTGCACAAAGCGAAATCGCCGACAGTTTTTACCGGAATGCCCAATTGCTGGAATATTTATCTTTCCTGCTGGGCAAACCCGCCCTGCCGTTTCAGTCCATGAATTTTACCCTGGGCAGCGAACAACGCGCGCATTCCGATTCCATCCATATGATGACCGAGCCGCCCGGCTACCTCATCGCTACCTGGATTGCCCTGGAGGATTGTTCGGAGGGAAACGGCCCGCTGTTTTATTACCCGGGCAGCCACCGGCTACCTTTCATCACAACAGAACATTACAAGTCCGGCAATACGTTTTTTACCATCGGAGAAAACAGCAACCGGCGCTATGAGGATAAAATAGCGGAAATTGTTGCCGAAAACGGGCTTAAAAAACAACTTTTCCTGGCCAAACGCGGCGATGTGCTCATCTGGCATGCCAACCTGCTGCACGGCGGCAGCCCGATTACCCGCCCCGGCGCTACCCGGAAAAGTATGGTTTGTCATTATTTTGCGGAAGGTGTGTTTTGTTACCATGAAATGTCGCAAAGGCCGGCGTTGATTAAGCGTAGTTAGTTATCGGTTATCAGTTATTTGTTATCGGGTTTCAGGCTGGAAATCGTGAAAATATTGACTTCCCCTTTCCTCCTGAAGTTATTGAGAAACACCTGCTCTGCTGATCTACTGAGATCAAGCGTTACCACACCAATAACTGATAACTAATAACCGATAACCACATCCGGGGCAACGTTCCGATAAATAAGTACGTCATCCTTTATACCAGACGAGGCTTTCGGCACGTTTTTGGCGGCAAACGGTGTAAAACTTTAGGTAAGTGGAATATTCCACGTTTTGTCTGCCTACTTTTGCGCCCTCAATTTTCGATTTACATGACTCAAGTAAAACTTTGGATACTCCTTACCGGATTGGTTTTGTTGCAACAAAACCCAGTTTTTGGCCAGATGCGCGGCTGGGAAGCCGGCGGTCAGATCGGTGTTTCCAATTATTTTGGCGACCTGAATACCAACTGGCGACTCAACCGGCTCCACCTGGCCGGCGGCCTGAATGCACGGTATAATTTTAATGACCGGCTCAGCCTGAAATTCGGACTCAATGCCGGCAGTATCAGCGCCGATGACGCCGATTCCAAAAATATTTTTGAACAGCGCCGCAACCTGCATTTCCGCAGTCTCATCGCCGATGCGGTACTGCAATTCGAATTCAATTTCCTGCCCTATATCCACGGGCACCGCGAATACTGGTACACACCTTATATGTTTGCCGGCCCATCGTTTTTTTATTTTAACCCGAAAGCCGAACTGGACGGCACCTGGTATGCCCTCAGCGAATACGGGACGGAAGGCCAGTTCCGGGGTGAAGAATACAACACCGCCCAGGGGGCGATTGCTTACGGCGTGGGTTTTAAAATGGACCTCTCTTACCGCTGGAGCATCAACCTGGAGCTGAGCGCCCGCAAGGTGTTTACCGATTACCTCGACGATGTGAGCGGCAATTATGCCGATGTGCGCGATATCCGTGCCCAGCGCGGCGAAATTGGCGCCGACCTTGCCGACCGTTCCATTGAACCCAAAATCGGGCAAGCAGGCCGGCAGCGTGGCAATGGTAAAAGCAATGACTCTTATGTCATACTTGGCATAGGCGTGCAGTATTATTTTGGGTACATCCGGTGTCCGACTATTACGCGTAATTAGTTGGTTTTGTTGAGGGGCTGAGATTGTTGAGATGTTGAGATTATTGAGGGGTTGAGGGTGGTAACGAAAGCCTGAGATGCCACCCTCAACACCCTCAACCCTCAACAATCTCAACCCCTCAACAAAACCAACTCCTCAACAACCTCAATCTAATGCAAGTCCACAGCCTCTTCGATCTTCAGGAATTCATCCGCCGGGTACTGGCGCTGAATTTTCAGCAGGCGATCTGGATCACTGCCGAAATCGGGCAGTCCGGCCGTTCCAAGGGGCATTATTACCTCGAACTGATTCAAAAAGGCTCAGGAGAAACATTGATGGCGCAGGCTTCGGCTGTGCTGTGGGCCAATGACTACCGGCGGTTGCGGGCCGCACTCGGCGCCGACCTCGATGCGGTATTGCAGACCGGTTTACAGGTGAAAATGCAGGTCAGGGTAGATTTCCACGAACGATATGGCCTGAAATTGCTGATCGTCGACCTGGATCCTTCTTTTACTTTCGGGGAAATGGACCGGCAGCGCAGGCAGACGATCGCAGCCTTGCAGTCGCAGGGTTTACCGGGCGTTAATGGCTGCCTGACTCTACCTCCCGTTTTGCAGCGCATAGCGGTAATCAGTTCGGAAGGTGCAGCCGGTTTGCAGGATTTTCTCGAACAACTCAGGGGCAATAAATTCGGGTATTACTTTGATTGTCAGTTGTTTGAATCCTCCGTGCAAGGGGTCAGCGCTGCGGCTGAAATGCAATCCGCTTTGGCGCGGGTAGCCGCAGAATCGGCTTTTTACGATTGTGTGGCAATTGTCCGCGGCGGCGGCGCCCGGCTCGACCTGGCTGCGTTCGACAACCTGGAACTGTGCCAGGCGCTGGCTCGTATGCCCTTGCCCGTTTTGACGGGAATTGGTCACGATGTGGACGAAACGGTACTCGACCTGGTAGCGCATACCAGCCTGAAAACACCCACCGCAGTGGCGGAATTTCTGATTCAACACAATCTTTTTTTTGAAAACGACCTGCTGCAAATGGCCGGCCAGTTGCGTGCGAGCGCTGAATTTCAACTCCGCTACAGCACCCAGGAGATCAACCGGCAGGAAATGGAACTAACCCTGGAGAGCCGCCAAATGCTGAACCGCACAGCCCAACAACTGGACAACTGGGAGGCAGCGCTGCCCGGACTGGCTGCGGGCATCATCCGCACACAAAAAGCGCAACTGGAACACGCCGAAGCGCTTTGTTCAGCCTTGTCTCCTGAAAAGGTGCTGCAAAGAGGGTATAGCCTGACTACTCACCAGGGTAGGGTGCTGACCAATGCTGCGGATGTGGCGGCGGGAGATGTGCTGGAGACGCGGTTGGCGGAAGGGATGCTGAAATCGACGGTGGGGTAAAGCCTCACTCTTTCCGCGTCAGCGTCTTTTTATCCTCCGTCCAGATAAAACTATCGGGCACAAAAATCTTGGCCTCCGGAATTTCCGTCACCTCGCCGGCCGGCGTTTTCAGTTTGTTTTTATCGCGGTCGGGCATTTTGGTGTACAGTCTGACTGATTCTTTCATGGAAGAGTCTATCGCTACGTCGTAGCGGCCTTTTTTGATCAGAAAGTCGAGTATTTCCGGCGAGCCGTTGCCCAGTTTAATAGTGGTTTCGATCAGGACGCTGTTGCCCGCCCAGGTATTGATTTCATAAATGTCCGAAATCTCCAGTTGGATGGTTTTGACGGAATCTACTTCAAACATTTGATACAAAGTGCGTACCATCTGGGCTTGTACAGGATTGGAAAAGCACAAGGCCAGCAGCAGGGGCAGTAAAAGGAAACGCTTCATGGACGTAGAACGATATTAAACACAAAACCAATATTGGTGAACTATTAATGCTTTGTTATCCATTGTACAGGGTTCAAAAGATGCGCAAAAATGCGCGATCCTTCCGAATGGATGGTATAGATACGCAGGAATTGTCGCGGGTTGCTCAAGATTGCCCCTGCAGGGGCACAAAAGATGAAGGATCCCGAATTTTCAGAAACTTGTTTTGATTATGCATTGCGCTGGCTTTTAGTGGTGGCATGGGTTTTAGAGGCT
>JADLCC010000001.1 GCA_020847425.1 Saprospiraceae bacterium | reverse complement strand
TGAAAGATATTCTTGCGCAATCTTGCGCTTCAATTCATCCGGGTAACGGTTCGAACGCTTTACTTTTTTAATCCTGATCATTGCTTTACATTCTGTGCTTTGTGTAAAGCTATTTCAGGACAAGACAGATTAAAAAGGATTGCCAGGATTTTCCACTCAACGTGAGCATCCTGGCAATCCTTTTTAATCCTTCTAATCCTGTTCTAAAATATTCAGGTTTTCTCACTCAACGTGAGCATCCTGGTAATCCTTTTTAATCCTTCCAATCCTGTTCAAAAAATATTCAGGATTTTCCACTCAACGTGAGCATCCTGGTAATCCTTTTTTAATCCTTCCAATCCTGTTCCATCAAATTTTTAAATCCCGCTGAAACACCTGCCCTCCCGCCTGCAGCCTGTACCGGTAATTCCCGGGCGCTACATACCAGTCGGAAGGCCGGAAATTCAGGATATAACTTCCCATGTCTTTGTATTCATTTTGCAGGGTGCGCAGCACGTGGCCTGCCTGGTCGAGCAATTGTACCCGGACCGGGCCGTTTTGCATCATGGCGTATTTGATTTCAATGACACCCGGAACGCCCGGGTGTGGGTTGTGGCCCAACAGCGCACATTTATTGTTGTCACCGATAACTGGCGCGATAGCAGGCACCAGCCCTGTGAGGGTGGTTTGTTGCTGGCCCATTACAAAATTGACCAGATCCGGGTTGTTGCCCATCCAGTCCTGCAAAATAGTGGCGTAAATATCGCGAAAATCCATGCTGAATTCGGGGTCTTCATAGGGGTCTGGATTGCTCAGATCCTGGTATTGTCCTGTAAATCCGTTGCCGATGCCTCCGCCGAAAAGCATCATCGGAGTGCCCCAGCCGTGGTCGGTACCCTGCGATCCGTTTTCATAAATCGTGCGGCCGAATTCGGAGAACGTCATGCCTAAAACCTTGTCCTGCAAGTTATCGTCTCCCATAGCCAGGTCTTCGTAAAAAGCCTTGACGGCAGTGGCCAGCCTGTTGAGCAGCAGCGGGTGCCGATCGAGTTGTTCGGCGTGTGTATCGAAACCGCCGATTTCCACCATAAATACCCGAGTGCCGAGATTGCCTTTGATCAGGCGTGCCACAATAGCCATTTGTTCGGCCAGATAGTTGTCGGTAGGGTAGTCCACCTGGTTTTTGCCTTTGGAATAGGCCACTTTGATGGTCTGGGCGTACCGGAAAGCGGCATTGGCGGTTTGGCGCACATAGGCCAGTTCCAGTTCCCGGGGCGAATTGCCGAGCGAACTGGTGTCGTACAACAAACCGGTTTGCGCAATTTGATAAAACTCCTCCGGGCTGCTGACAGCCAGGGCCATATTGGCGGAATCTGATTTAAAAACGAGGTTCGATTGAACGCCGATTTGCAGGGCCGGCGGCACTGTAGGCGGCGCATCCAGGAACGCGGCGTATTCGTTGTCGAGGAAACGGCCCATCCAGCCGCTGTTGACCACTTCTTCCGAATCGCTGGCAGATGCTATAATATCGTACGACCTGAAATGGCTGTAATTGGGCTCCGGGTACCCGACGTTGAATATCACTTTCATCATGCCGTCTTCCCACATCGGTTGTAACGCATTGGTTGCCAGGGGCATACCGTACTCGTTGCTCAAAGCCCAGAGGTTGCTTTCCGGGACGGCAATGTTGGGCCGGATGTTGTAATAAAACGGATTTTCGCGTTCGATGATGGTGTTCAGACCGTCATTACCGCCATCGAGCCGGATGAGCACCAGGATGCGGTCGTTCGGGCCGTTGGCCAGCGCTGCCATCAGCGGACTGGGTTGGAAAGCGCGTACGGGTAATTTTCCGAGCAACAAACCGCCTGCGCCGACCAGGCCGGAAGCGGACAGGAAATCACGGCGCGACCACAGCCGGTGGTCGTTTTCGTGGGCTGCCTGGTTGTCGAGTGTAGCGCCGGGGCGGGGTTGTTTATGTTTTTCGCACATGAGGATTAGGCGAGTGTAGTTGTAAACGTTGAGATGGTTGAGTGTGGAGGTTGTTGAGGGGGGCTAGGTCAACTGAAACTCGGGCATTTTTACCAGGTAATACAACAAGTTGACAATCTGGTCGGGCGATTCATCCCAGTACAAATTCCAGGAACCATCCAGGAAATAGTTTTCGGGAATACCCGCCTTGAAATTGATAATGGCGCCCAGTTGATAAATCGGTTCGAGTGTCTGGCCGGTAAAAAACGCGATAAGTGTCGGCACAATTACCGCCGGGTCATTGCTTTCGTTGGTCAGTGCGATGGCAATATTGCGCAGGTTTTCGCGCAACTGGTCGTCCTGCGTCAGCAAATACGCCGTGATGGAATTGAAATTCCAGCGCGCCGTCAGCGTACTTTCATTGATCCAGGTATGGTGTCCTTTCCAGCCCGCCACATTCGGCGGGTTCAGAATTTCCTGTCCCAGTTGATACGACCAGTAGCCGATGGCATCCCACCAGTCGGGCAAAATCTGATCAGGTGTAGCGCCGGCACTTTTGAGCAGCGGAATCATGGATTCCAGCGGGTTTTTGAGGCGTGCATTGATGAATTTTTCCTCAAAAAAATGTTCGCTTTTGAAAAGTTGTTTCAGCACAGGCATTAGCTCCCAGCCTTCCATTTTAAAGGTGTCCGCCAGGCCCGCAATAATCGTCGCATCGGGCTGCTGGTAGACGTAATTTTTATACAGTTTGGTCGTGATAAACTCCGAAACCTGCTGGGCGCGCGCCGTGAATATCAGGTTGTGCGCGGTGGTGAAACTGAAATTGCTGGTTTGCCCGAAAATCGTTTTGGACTGATTGTCGTGCAAATCGGCGTTGTAAAAAGCCGGCGTACAGAGGTATGCCATCGCCTGCCAGCCTGTGAGTGCACGGGCCATTTCCACGATATCGGCCTGGGAATAACCGTTGCTTTCACCCATCGTAAACAACTCCATCAATTCGCGGGCGTAGTTCTCGTTGGGGTTGCCAACAATATTACTGTTGCCGTTCAGGTAATCGAGCATGGCCGGGTTTTTACCCATTTCTCGGGTAAAAACCCGGAAATTTCCAAATGCGTATTCATGGAGCATGGAATAGTAACTCCACATATAGGAATTACATTGATACACATTTAGTTCTGTAACAAAGTGGTTGTGCCAGAACAGGGCCATTTTTGCCCGGATACTTTCGCTCAGCATATCGTTGAGCCAGCGGTGGCGCAATTCCCGGCGGTGTTCCTCTACCAGGTCCTGGTTGCCGTCGTAATCGGCATTGGTATAACCTGCCCAGTAGGGTGGGGCGGGAATATCCAGATCGAAAGCCGCATCGAGCAACTGGTCGACCAATGCCGAAGGCGACATTTGTAAACCCTGTTGAATTTGCTCCAGCGTAGCGCCAAAACCCAGTCGCCGGTACAGGTGCATCACGCGCTGGGCATTCCAGGGCTTGTCGGATGTGGGCGTGTAAGGTTGCAGGGTGTCCGGAGGCGGAGGAGCGAAAGCGACCTGTTGCTGGCTTGTTTCAGTAAGATCGGCGTGAACGGGCATATGGCGGAAAAAATGAAGAAAAAGTTAAGTGGACGATTTGGAAGGGTTTGATGGTTTGGGGCGGGTTCAATAAGAAGCAAGATTAAAGAAGTTTTTGCGATTCTGCGTGTTAAATCTGAATTTATTGCTGATTTTTTTTGGACCTCAAATTTATCAAATTCTGAAGTATAAAAATTAAGTGGAATGCCTACCTTTCAGTCCCAAAATGGATCTTTCAAAATTACAGATCATGCGCTTTCGGATTGTTGTTTTTCTACTTTTTTTCTGCTGCATTTCCCGGCTTACATCCCAGGTGACGCTTTTGTCCGAAGATTTTAACGGCTGTGCATTGCCCGCAGGCTGGCAGGTGAGCAGCATCGGCAATCAAAACTCGGTCTGGCTGGTCGGTTATTCCACTAACAACGATGCTTTGGGTCAAAGCATCGACAGTACCTGTTGCCTGATCATTGATGACGACGCGACAGGTGACAATACGCCTTCTTATGTGATCGATTTTAAATCGCCGGCTTTCGATGCCTCCCAGCACAGCACTGTCGAATTGACCATGGATGTGCATTACCGCGACTGGAATGAGTCAGAGGAGTATTTCGATGTTTTGGTCACCGACGGCGTAACAGAAACGCGTCTTGCACATTTTGATAAAAACAGGCGGAATGGCGCGCTGCTGTCCGACCATTTTACCCTGAAATACGACCTTTCATTGATTACCCACTCACCACAGGCTCAAATTATCCTGCGCTACGACGACGCGGGCGGATTTGCCTGGTGGGCCGCAGTCGACAATATTCTCGTTCGGGGTTTTGGAAACGGCACCAATGTGGTAGCCGAAACATTTAATGCTTGTCAGAAACCGGTCGACTGGGAAACGGAAATTGTTGCCGGCGATGCGGACTGGAGTTTCGGACTCATCGACACTGCCTCCAAGGCCTACAGCAGCGGCACTTCCATGGATGGCAGTTGTTTTGCCTTTTTTGACGACGACCTGGTCGGTCAGGATGCGCCATATTCCACAGTACGGCTGGCTACGCCCTGGTTCGATGGATCGGATTTTGCCAATTATGAACTCAATTTTGACGTGATTTTGCGGTATGTAAAAGAACGGATAGCCGTTATTGTGCAACATGGCAATGGCGACGAATTTGTCGTAAGAGAATCGGATGGGGATGTCGGCGGACCCTATTTCCCCCAGTATGTACATGCTGTGCTCGATCTTTCCGCTTATCGAAACCAGCAGATGCGGGTGGTTTTTGAATATGTGGATGGCAATGACTGGGGCTGGTGGGCCGGTATTGATAACGTAAAAATTACGGGAACCGGGGCAGCCAACGACCTCTGTTCCAATGCAACGGAAATATTTACCGGCGCCAATTGTATTGCCGCCAACAACCGCACGGCGCTTTTTGACGGCCCGCCCGCCTCCTGTACGGAAAAAAGTATAGCCGGTTTGTGGTATAAATGGCAGGCAACCTTCAACGGGCTTGCTCGGGTGACCACCCGCGCCGATTTTAACGATGTCGTATCCATATTTACGGGCAACTGTTCCGCGCCCGCGCCTTTGCTGTGTAACAACCGCGATGAACACGGATTTATTGGTGAAACAACCTATTTCACTGCCCAGGCAGGTGTCAGTTACCTGATTCGTGTGAGCGGCCAGGAAGGCGGATTCGGGGTGCCCCGCGGCGCATTGTGTATCAATGTCGATCAGGCGCCCGCTGCGCCTGTTCCTCCGGCAAATGATAACTGCACGACGGCTGCTGCCATAACTCAAAATTCTAACTGCCTGACGATCAGTAATTTGAACGCTGTCACTGCGCAGCCCCTGCCATCCTTAAATACCCTGGCACGCGCAGATGTATGGTACAGTTTCACCGCGCCGGCATTGCCTGCAAGTGAACTGCTGGAAATCCGGAGCAATGCCGATTTTTCAGACATCATTACGTTGTACCAGGGCACTTGCGCTGCACTGCAGGAAGTGGCCGGCAACCACAAAGGCGGCGCGTTGGAAATGCCTGCACTGAATGTCGGTCAAACATACTTCGTTCAAATTGCCGGGACATTCGCTACGGTGGAAGGCAATATTTGCCCTCAGTTACAAACCAAACAAGCAGACGCCCCGGTAAACGACAATTGCCTGTCTGCCGTTTCTGTACCCATCGGCGGTCAATGCATTTCGGGGAATAACCTTCATGCTGCCTTTTCGGGAAAACAGCCGTCCTGCGTTGTTTCGGCCGACCGCGACGTCTGGTTTAAATTTGTTGCGCCGACTTCCGGCTCCGTGCGCATCAACAGCGGCGCCACTTTTGAACATGTACTCAGCATCTGGCAAGGCGCCTGTAACAACCTTAATGAGGTGTTTTGCGCTAAAAACCCGCTGCGTTGCGACGGTTTTATTCAGGTCGGCAACCTGAGTGCAGGCCAAACCTATTATGTTCAAATCGCGTCCTGGAATGGCGCTGCCGGTTTGAACAGCGGCGACATTTGTATAAAAATATTGAACGGGCTGACTCCGCCCGACTTCCAGCCACTGGCATTGGAAATAGAGGAAAACTGCCTGGGCGCCGGTTTGGCCAAACTCGTGGTACATGCCAACAGCGGCGTAGCGCCCTACCAGTTTCAGGGTACGCCCGACGGGCAAACTTTGGCCAGCGGTGATATTTACCTGGTGGTCGTAACGGATGCCATGGGCTGCGAACAATCGGTCGTCGGTATCGTAGATGAATGCCTGGTCGGCAGTTGCAACCTCGTTGCTGCGCTGACTGCACAATTGCCCACATGCGCCGCCAATTCCGACGGTGCGCTCACGGCAAATGTTGTAGGGGGTGTGGAACCTTATACTTATGCATGGTCCAATGATGCCACCACCAGTTCCATTCAAAACCTCGCAGGCGGAACGTATACGGTTACAGTGACAGATGCCGTTGATTGTGAGACGGTTATTTCGCAGCAATTGGTAGCCCCGACGCCGGTAGCCGTTGTGCCGACGAGCATCGAACAGCCCGCTCAGGGCCAGAGCAACGGCGCTATTTATGTGGATGTGAGCGGTGGCAACGGTGTATACACGTATGTCTGGTTGCGCAACGGGACGGTTTTTGTCAACGCTGAAGACCTTACTGCCGCCCCTGCTGGCGATTACGTATTGCAGGTGACCGATGGAAATGGCTGTATGACAAGTGTTCCATTCACCTTGTCAGAAATCGTCGGCACCGGAGATCCGCAAGAAAGTGTTTTTGCAGAAGTTTTCCCCAACCCTGCCAAGGAAAAGGCCACCCTGGCCGTGGCATTCCCGACTTCCCGTCCACTGTACCTGAGTATTGCCGATGCAACGGGCAAAATCCTGCGCACACAATCTTTCGAGCAGGTATTGGAACAGAATATCGCATTGGAAATCAAGGACTTACCCGCAGGCGCCTACCAGGTTCGTATGCTTACTGGGCAGGATGTGCTGGTGCAGCCGCTGGTGGTAGTTAGGTGAGGGCGTGATCGTGAGTCGTGAATCGTGAGTCGTGAATAGCATTCTGTTAGAAGAATGTCTTTTTTAACTAAATGCCATTCACGACTCACGACTCACGACTCACGATTCACGTCTCACGATTCACGACTCACGATTCACGTCTCACGATTCACTTTTCCCAAACTTCTCCACCGCATTCGGATCATATTTCACATTCACATTCAGCCACATCAGGCGGGAAATGCGAAATATGTAAACAAAATTGGCCATCATAAAGAGAATCAACACGCCGAATGCAGCATTGATACTCCAGCCCAGGCCCCAGGTGAATATGGCGACAAACAGCAGGCAAAACCAGCCGGTCCAGATGTATGAAATAAACATGGCTCCGTAATAATATCCCGGTTCAGGATAAAAATTGAGGTCGCATTTCGGGCAGCGTTCCAGCATTTCAAACGGTTTGACAAACGACCAACTGCCGGTTTCAAACATTTCACCCTCCTGACAACGCGGGCATTTCAGGTGAAAAATACTGTGGGTTTTGGAACCCTTCTGAAGTATATAAGGCATAATACGGTGGAGTGAGCCGCAAAAGTAGTTATTGCTGCCGAAAGGGTTGGAAAAGGTTTATAGTTTATGGGTTTATAGTTTATGGTTTATGGGTTTATAGTTTATTTCGCTGCTCCTGGAAGAGATTTCCCCAACTGAGCTGCCAAATAAACTATAAACCCATAAACCATAAACTATAAACCATTACCCATAAACCATCCCTCAACTCGTATGAATGCCCGATTTGCGGTTTTGCGGGAACAACCGTTTAAGTAATGTTAGTGGTGAGAAGTCCTGTTTGGATAACAATTCGCGCACAAAAGCCAATTTGAGGTGTTTGTGTGCGCTGGAGACAGCAATAACAACTGCAAGAGGGCCCCGGTCTTTTCCAGTCTTCACATGGTGCAATGCATCGAGCCGCCAGTCATGCGATTGGATGGCTTCTTCAGGCATTGGCATGTGTTCCAGGTCTGCGATGTGGTAGCCTTTGGTGGCCAGGCTAAAAAGGGTTTCCGAAAGGGAGGGATGATTAGTCATATAACAATGGAGGTTGATTAGAAAATAAATATTGTATGGGTCAAATGGGTAATGAGGAGGGATTAATTTTGAGCAAAACCCCTACGGGAATCTCAACATTTTGTAAACGACAGAAAGGGAGTAAACGCTTACATGGTAAAAAAAATTACTGCATAGGTAGAAAATTAATATGTAAAAACAATATTTCCGGGCGCCGCGTTTTTGATTCTTTCCCCGAATAAGTATTTACTTTGAGCGAAAAAAACTGATCCATGCAATTTATGATTCGTATTCAGCCGGGTAACGGGTTGGTTTTGCGTGACCCGGAAGACACGCAATTGGGCAGAAATATCGTACGGCAGGGCTTGTCGCTCATGTATCGACTTGGTTTCGAGCATTTTACCTTTAAAAAACTGGCAGAAGAAATAGGTACTACCGAGGCCAGTATTTACCGGTATTTTGAAAACAAACACAGGCTGTTGTTGTACATACTGAACTGGTACTGGAATTTTCTGGAATACCTCGTCGTGTTTTCTTTGCAGAATATGGAGGATTCCGAACAAAAAATACGCAAGGTGATCGAGTTGCTGGTGCGCGAATTGCCTGATGGTATGGACAATTCGGGCCTCGATAAAAAAGCGTTGTACGAGATCGTTATCGCGGAAAGCAGCAAAGTTTACCTGAACAAGGAGGTTGGAGAAATTAATTCACATCACTTATTCAAACCGTACAAGGACCTGTGTGGCCGGATCGCATCGTTATTCCAGGAGTACAACCCGGCCTATCAATATCCGCGTTCGCTGGCCAGTACGTTGGTGGAAATGGCTCATTTTCAATACTTTTTTATGGTGCATTTACCCCGTCTGACGGATTTTTCAGATGCGCCGGAAACAGATAATATCATCAACTTTCTTGATCACCTGGTATTTTCCGCTATCCGGAAACCTTGATGTACCACACGTTAGAGCGTGTTTTTTGTTTGACCCTAAAATCGAACCTTTGCACATGAAAATGAACAAGTTGTCGTTTGAAGAACAAACGTTCCGATATGCGACATCTTCCTGCTTTATTGCTATTTCTGCTCCTGGCTGCCAACCTCCCCGCTCAAAAAAGTCCACAAACCAAACAACGCAACTTTGATGTACAAGAGGCGTTGTCCCAAAAACTGATCAGTGTCACGGTTCAGGGTACCGGCGGCCACCATGGTGCGTGCCTGAAAGTTACCTGTAAAAACCTGCGTGGCCAATCCTTGCGCGTCCGGTTTCCCATAGGCCAGCTCATGGCGCCGGTCGACAGCGCACAACAAACCCTGGTGGTTGCGGAAGAAAAATGGGTGAATGTTACGGGCAAATCGCCTGTTGAAGTAATGCTCCACACTTTTTGTACGCAAGCCGGGGAGATTTCACCCGCCAAAGACGCGCTTTTCAGCGTATCTGCCATAGCGCCCCAGGTTTTGTGTAATGTGTTGAAATTTATTGGTGAAAAAGGAAAAATGAACGAGCACGCCGCGCAATCCGCCGTTTGGGCCATTACCAACGGTTATTCACTGGGCAGTATTGGTGATCCGGTGTTGACCAAATTCGTAGCCGATCAGTTGGGCAAAGAAGTGCCCGGCTACAAAATCAAGCATAAAACGGTGGAATACGTTCCGGGTCGGGTAGCCGATCTGGGTAAGGCAATGGTGGTGGAAGGCAACCTTCGTTACTACCTGGAAAAGGATGAAAAAGTGCGGATGGTCTTGCTGGACAGCAATGGCAAGTTCATTATTAATATCTCAAAAGAAGAATTGATGGTTGCTGGCGAGCATCGAAGCGGCCTTCACCTGGAAGTCTGGAATCTTGTTTCCGGGAAATACATTGTCCGGTTACAAGGAAAAGATGGCCGGGTAATCAAGGACATGGAGGTGGAGTTTTGATTAAAATGGTATTTAATTGAATTAAAAAATATTTTTTTGGTTCAATTAAATACTTATTAATCGAAAAAATTGAAATTTTGAAACATCGCAGTGGGCGCATATCGCATGCAGATTCCATACCTTTGGTTTGCCCTGATGTGAACTTTGTGAATACATTTTGTGAACAAAGTGTTCAATTTTATGCTACTCAAGTTAAAGTCTTCGCTCCTTTTCTGGCTTCATTTATTCGTTACCCTGCTGGCCTGGGTTGCTCCTTTTTTGTTCTCCTGGAAAATATCGCTACCCGTTTACGCACTGGTTATGCTACAATTCGGCGTATTCGGTCGCTGCCTGATGAATGAGCAACACGGTCTTCAGGAAGAGGACGGCCGTATCTTTTATACCGATTTGCTGGAAAAGATGCGTTTTACGCCCGACCGGGCCCTGGTCAAATTTATCGTCCGCAAACTGCTGTATCCGGTACTTGCAGTTGTGGCCCTGGTTTGGCAGGTGGGATTGGGCAATGCGCCGCTGTTGTTTTGAGGGGATAAGAATTGGACATTAAAAATTGGGCATTGTACATTGAACATTTTTTAAATCAAAAATTCAAAAAATGTTCAATGTACAATGCCCAATTTTCAATGTTCAATCCCGTTGGAAACGCGCGCCCTCTACCGCATAATCGTCACGTCTCCCTCGAACAATTCCGTCTGACCATCCAGGAACTCGATTTCTGCTGCCCAGACGTACACGCCGGGCTGCCCTTTTTGACCGCGAACGGTACCATTCCAGGCATATTCCGGATCGTTGGGCAGGAATTCTCGGACTTCAAACACAGCATTGCCCCAGCGGTCGAAAATCAGCCATTTTTTGATTTTCACAACATCCGTTCCGCCTTGTATCATCAGCGTGGCAGATAGCGGGTTGTTGCTGTTGAGGTCGATGATGTTAGGAATAAATACCTGCCGGTCCTTTCTGACCGTTACGGTAACGACATCGCGGGCTACGCAGCCGTTAGAATCGCGCACGGTAATTTCATGCCGGTATGTTTCCAGTGGTTTGTAACTGAAAGTGCAGCAATCGGCCGAGTCGCGATTGGGCGCAAGGTTCCATTTTACGTCTGCAATCGGCGTTTCGTACATGATCTCTGCATGGATGCTGACGCTGTCGCCCAGGTGCACCGTAAGATCGGGGCCCAGTTCGGCTAGCAATTGTGCCGGCTCCGATATGCTTACGATGGTATCCAGCAGACATCCGTTGGCGTCTTCCATGGAAATGGCGTATTCACCGGCTGCGAGACCAATGTATTGATCGATCGTGCTGCCTGCGCCGCCATTCAGGCTATACACAAACGGCTCGACGCCACCTTGGACACCGCTCACTGCAATTACGCCGTTTTTATCACCAAAACACTTGATATCACGCACTGTAAGGTCAAATGAAGTGGGAATGTTCGGATCATTTAAGACATCCACCGATTCCGTATTGGTACAACCGTTGAGCAAATTGGTCACGACCAATGTGTAAGTACCAGGGGCATCGACTACCGGAGATAATGTGTTGACGCCTGAAACAATATTGCCTCCCACAGTGGTCCAGTCATAGGTAATCGAGCCGCCGGTTGAACTACCTGCCCCGTTAATTGAAAGCGAAGTAGTACTGCAATTCAGGTTACCGGGTACGGAAGCCAGTACGGTTGGTGCTGTAAAATCAGCGGAAACAGTAACCGGTATCGGGTTAATACAACCGTTGGTGGCTACAATATTGAACGTATAAACGCCTGCTACCGTGATGGATACCGTAGGGGTAGTGGCATTAAATCCGTTTGGACCCGACCAGAAGAAACTCGCGCCCGGTGTAGTGACCGTACCGGAAATACTTCCCACACCGCCATTGGAACAATTCAATTGATCACCCTCCGCAGCGCCAACCGGGAAATTTTCATCCACATCCATGGTGGCTGTGGCTACATTGGTACAACCGTTGGCAGCCGTAACCGTGACAATGTAATTGCCAGGCTGATTGACCTGCAAGATCGCTTGATTGGCATTTCCTGTATTGATGCCCGGACCAGCCCATGTGTAGAGTACAACACCGGTTGCCGTACTGCTGGCGCTCAAGGTTCCGGTAGGCGTCTGGCAGGTAATGGTGTCGCCGGATGCTGCCGCAGTTGGCGTTGCCGTATCTAAATTAACCACAACATTATCAACTGCCTGACAACCTGAAATCGGGTTAACGATGGTCAGGGTGTAGGTTCCCGATGCGCTCACCAAAACAGCCGGATCGTGCTGATTGACACCCGTAATGCCCGGACCGCTCCAGGTGTATTCCAAAATACCACTGGGGGAGGTTGAACTACTGCCATCGAGCGATACTTCAGTTGTGGCACAGGTAATGGTTTGATCAGCTCCGGCAATCGAGGTAGGCGCATCCTGATCCTGTTCTACCACTACCACATCGGTTTGTGTGCAACCGTTCAGCGTATTGGTTATGGATAATACATAGGGTCCGACGCCTGTTACTACCGGATTGGGTAAAGTATCGTTGGCAGGCGTAATACCGGAGCCGCTCCACTGTATCAGAAATTCGGAGCCGCTGCTCGATCCGGCTGAACTGAGCGTAACCCCTGTGGTGCTGTTGGCACAAGTCAGCGTCTGGTCGTCGCCGGCCAGCACCAGTGGCGGTATCGTATCCTGCAGTACAGTGACCAGGTCGGTATTGCTACAGCCGTTGGCTGTATTGCTTACAGTGAGCGTATAATTACCAGGCTCAAAAATATTGGGCGAATTCAGCGATGCTTCGCCGCTGACGATACCAGGCCCGCTCCAGGCGTAGGTGATGGTCGGACCGGATTGTGATAAAGCGCCATCCAGTTGCAGGGTGTCTGTGGCGCAAGTCAGGGTGCGATCCGTACCCGCAGAGGTAATGGGCAAATCAGCATTCATGCCCACAAAAACCAGATCGGTGGCAGTACAGTGGTTTTGATTGTTGGTCACCGTTACTACGTAAATGCCCGAATCAGACACCATAGGACTGATAACATTAAAGTTGCTCGAATTGATACCGGCGCCCTGCCACAGGTATTCGATGTTCGTTCCGGTACTGGAAGCGGAACCGTCGATAGGCTGCGTCGGCTGTAAACAATCCAATACGAGGTCGGCTCCAGCGTCGGCCATAGGCAATGCAACATCTTCATTCACCTGAACATCATCCTGGTCGGAGCAGCCATTATCCATATTGGTTACGACCAGCGTGTATGCTCCCGGATCACCAATAGATGGATTTTGTTGCGTTTCATTGACAGGGGTAATACCGGGTCCTGTCCAGAGATAAGTCATGGAGAGTCCGGTGGAAGACCCGCTACCATCAAGAATGGTGCTGGTGGTCTGGCAATCGAGGATGGTATCCGCCCCGGCCAATGCTATTGGAAATACTTTGTCCTCCAGCACTACCACGGTGTCTCTGGTAACACAATGGTTGATATTGTTCGTTACGGTTAAAATGTAATTGTCGGGTGCTGTAACATCCGGAGTAGGGGAGTCTTCATTTTGCGGTGTGATGCTGGTACCGTTCCAAATCAATTGAATGTTTGCTCCGGAGGAAGAACCAGTTCCATCCAGAATGATATTGGGATTGGTACAGGTAATTACAGTATCGACGCCGGCACTTGCCACCGGATAAACCAGGTCTTCCACAACAACTACGTCATTGATAGATGTACATCCGTTGGTCACATTGCTGACTACAAGGTTATAGGTTCCTGCTGCGTCTACACTCAAGATGGCTAGGTCCTGGTTGGTGCTGTCGATACCAGGGCCCGTCCAGAGGTATTCAAAACTGGCGCCAGACGAAGAATTTCCGCCGATAGCAACTGCGCTGTTTGCACAATCGATGATGCCATCTGCACCTGCGTCGGCAATGGGCGGCAAAGTATCTGCTACAACAATAGCATCGGAGGCAGCGGTACAGTTATTGATGGTATTGGTGATCAGCACCGTATATGTACCAGCCTGATTTACAACGGGGCTGGGCAGGCTTTGATTGGCCGGAGTGATGGCAGGGCCTGTCCAGAGCAGGGTAAAATTAGCCCCGCTTGAAGAGGCGGATGCATCTAGAGTATCCGTAGTATTATTGAAGCAATTCAGGGTAAGATCTGCTCCTGCCGAAGACAGCGGACGAATGGTGTCGATGGAAATGAGCACTATATCGGTATTGCTGCAACTGTTGTTCGTATTGGTAACCGTAAGGTTATAGGTACCTGGAAGTGCGATATTTTGCGGGTTTTGAGCGCTTGCATTGGCGCCGGAAATGCCCGGTCCTGTCCACTGATATACGATTCCGCTACCGGATGTGGTAGCAGATGCATCGATATTTACGGATGTAACGGAACAGGTGAGGGTCAAATCCGCTCCGGCATCCGCCATCGGCACACCGGAATCTTCGGTTATCACCACCTGGTCTGTTGCAGTACATAAATTGACCGTATTGGTGACCGTTAAAATGTACGTGCCCGGGTCGTTGATGGTGGGATTTGCCTGGTTGGCATTGCCGGCTGTAATGCCGGGACCGGTCCACAGGTAACTGATCGTAGCAGGGCTGCCGCTGCCATTTAATGCAATTCCATTAGGTGTGGTACAGGTCAGAACGGTGTCGGGGCCGGCATTTACCGTAGGTAAAGCATTGTTTTGCAGGATTACCACCTGATCAGTAGCGCTACAGTTGTTGCTGTTGTTGGTAACCGTAAGCGTGTATGTTCCAGGTAGCGCAACCTGCGGTGTGTAGGAATTCTGGTTACCCGCATTGATGGAGGGGCCGTTCCAGGATGCCGTGAAGTTAGCGCCCTGTGATGAAGCGCTGCCATTCAAAGTGATAGACAATACAACACAATTCAGTGTACTATCATTACCTGCAAGTGCGGTAGGGTAGGCCACCTGATCTGAAATCAGCACGGTGTCGCTGGTTGCGCAGCCGTTGTTTACATTGCTGACTGTCAGTATGTAAGTGCCTTCATCTGCGACAACCGGCATGGATTGGTTTTGATTGCCTGCTGTGATACCCGGTCCTGTCCATACGTATCCGATACCACTGCCCGTGCTCGTGCTTGCCGATCCAATGGTAACCGAGGTGATGGTACAGTTCAGTACCTGGTCACTGCCTGCGCCGGCAACCGGTGCATTCGCATCCTGCGAAATAACCACCTGGTCCGTCGCAGTACACTGATTTGCAGGATTTGTTACTTGTAAAGTATACGTGCCCGGCAGGCTGATATTCGGATTGGGGATCGCCTGGTTTGCAGGAGTGATTCCTGCTCCAGTCCATAGATAACTGATCCCCGCAGGTGCCCCGCTGCCGTTGAGGTTTATCCCATTGGTAGAAGAGCAGGTCAGGATTTGGTCCGTGCCGGCATTCACAGTCGGTGCGGTATTATTGAGTACAACCGTTACATTGTCTGTAGCCGTACATTGATTTGTGGTGTTCGTGATGGTCAGCGTATAGACGCCGGACTGGTTGATAAGTGGCGAATAAACGTTTTGATTGCCGGCATTAATGCCTGGGCCGCTCCAAAGGGCGGTGAAGTTGGCGCCCTGTGACGAAGCGCTGCCATTCAAGTTCAGGCTGAGGGTACCACAATTGAGCACCCCATCGGCGCCTGCATTTGCCGTTGGTGCGGCGACCAGATTAGAGATCAAAACGGTGTCGTTATCCGAACAACCATTGGAGGTGTTTAATACATTTAAAATGTAAGTACCGCCTGAGGTAACCACAGGCGCCTGTTGGTTTTGATTGCCCGCGGTAATGCCGGGGCCAGACCACAGGTACTGAAAAGTGCCTGCGCCACTGGCAGATCCATTGAGCGTCACGCTGAGTTGCTGGCAATTGATTACCTGGTCGCTGCCCGCACTGGCGACGGGCGGCGTATTGTTTTGATTAACAGTGGTCGAAGTCGTTTGCGAACAGCCATTGGCAGGATTGACGACCGTCACAGTATAGGAACCGGCTGATAACACCGTTGGGTTTTCCTGGTGCAGGTTACCGGCATTGATCCCCGGGCCACCCCAGGTATACGTTGCATTGGGTGCGTTGGAACCGCCATCCAGGGTAACACTCGGCTGTGTACAGCTGATGGAACCTCCAATTGCAGTAGCGGTAGGCAGGGTGTCATTGGGAACAACTACAGCCGTTGCTGTTGAAGTACAGCCATTGCCGGGATTCGTTACCGAAATGACATAGGTCCCTGAAGCGCTAACGGTGGGGTTTTGCACATACTGGTTAGCCGGAGTAATACCCGGACCACTCCATTGGTAGTTCACACCTGTAGAAGGGGAACTGGATTGCAGGGTGACATTAGGGGTTGTACAGGTAATAGTGCCACCGCTTGCGGAAGCGCCGGGAAACGCTGCGGTGGAGGACACGGTAACGGAAGCGGTGTCCCTGCAGGTTGTTCCCGAAACACTTGTGGTCACAATCAAATTATAGGTACCGATACCCGATACATTTTGTGTAGTCGCTGTGCCTAAAGTTGTCCACGTAGCATTTGTCCATCGGTATGTCGCACCGGATGATGTTGTAGATCCGGTACTGTTCAGTGTAACATTCGGCATACTGCAATCGATTTGCGGTACTGCCGGGATATTGGCCACTGAAGGAATCATTACAATGTTAAAAGATAGTATGGTATCACAAACATCATTGTAAATGAGGGGCTGTTGCTGCGGACCCGGTGTACAATAACTGATCCCGTTCAATACAAAACAACTGCCCTGACAAACGTATTTGGTTCCCAGATTCTTGATGATTTGCGGCAGTACGGTGATCACTTGCCGCACAACGCTGTCACAACCCAGGTATGAGTCATATGTAGCATTCAGTGTAGTGTTACCCACAGGAAGCGTTATGGTTTGAAATGGCGATTCCGGATTGGTGAACACTCGATTTTCGTAACACAGGGTTAAAGGTGGTTTTACCGTTACCGGAATCGGCGTCAATTGAACTGACAAACAGGCCTGATTGGCTGGAAAACAGGCGTTTCCTGCGCCTACACATACATTCCCATTCAGCGGTGTGTTACCGAAAGTAATGGTCACTGTAGTACCCTGTGGAGCCGGTATCTGGAGCGTATTCGTTGCCGAACCATTGATCCTGGAGCCGGCAGGACCGGTCCAGCGGTACCAACTGGCATTATCAACCGGGGGAATCGTATAAACGGCTGTTGCGCCAGGGCAAAGAGCCGTAGGGCCTATCGGTTGATCGGGAAAATCGGGAGGAGGGGGCGTTACGGAACCCGAAGTAATGTCAATATCAAAGTCACAAACGTCACCAAACGAGCCGTCGATCATTAAAAAATAGGTCTGCCCGGGGACAAAACTATTATACGTCAATTCCAGTGGGATACCTTCCCCGTTGACAAAACCCGGGTTGCACTCGAGCGCATCGGGAGCAGTGCAACTTGAAAAAAAAGCGATCTGAACGCCTTCTCCCTGTACACAGTTACTACTGGTTACCTCTACGGACATAGATGGCGAAGTGGCTACAAATCCAAGCCACTGGTCATTGTGAATCACGATCTGGCCACAAATAACATTGCCGACTGAGGGAGTACCTCCACTGGTACCGCTGTAACCGTCAAAATCACAATACACGCACGTCGTGTTACAAGCGCTTCCTCCCTGCGGCGGCGGGTTAGGGCAAGGCTGGGTCACCTGTGACTTCGCTTCCAAGCAGAAAAATAAAAGTAAAACAAGAGAGAAGAGTACTTTTTTGTGCATGAGATTCCTCGTTTGGATAACTTTTAATAAAATAAATAAGTGAGCCTTGCTGCACAATAGCAACAAAACAAAAAAAGAAAGTAAGCGAGCAAAAAAAGATTAGATGTAATTGGGTGGAGATGTCCTTTTCAGTTAACCGGGGTAATACATGGTTCCACTGGGAAAAAGTTGTATTGCACTGTCGTTTAAATGATATGATAGTTTGCCAGGCAAAAATCTCATAAAATTTAAACGACAGTGTATTCATTTATCATTATCTGAAAACGGTAACGTCTCCTTTAAACAGGATTCGTTCACCATCGATAAACCGTACTACCGCAGTGTAAATAAATACCCCGGGATTTACGTCCACGCCTTTAAAACGCCCTTTCCAGCCTTTTGTCACATCATTAGGCATAAAAGGACCTTCCAGGAACATTTGATCTCCCCAACGGTCAAAAACCTGGAACAGTTCTACTTCCGCTACATCGCGCCCTCCAAAAACAGTCAGCACATCGTTTTCTGCGCTTCCTATCTTAATGATATTTGGGATGTAAACCCTGCGTTCCTGGTTGACAACCACTAAGGTTCGGTCGCTGATAGCGCATCCGTTGGTATCGATAATTCGCAAATCGATATAATTGGACGTTAATGGTAAAAAGTCCTGGTGCAGGGTGTTCGCTTTGGCCGTATCCATCACCGGGTTCCAGTAAAGGGTGTCCAGGAATGCAAATGGAACATTGATCAAAGCCTCCAGATGAACGGAATCGCCCAACGCTACGGTAATATTTGCGCCCAGTTCGATCATCAATTGAGGCGGTTCTTCCACCACAAGTGAGTCGGCTGTCCATTCACAACCGTTCGCATCCTGCAATGTCAGGGTGTATTCTCCTGGCAACAAGGCGCTGTACAGTTTTTGGTTGGTAAACGGCCCGCCATTTAAAGAAAACAATACCGGAGGATGGGTTGTGGTGAATGAATCGACAGAAATACTGCCGTTTTTATCACCCCAACACCGTACATCTTTGACTGTTATGATATCGGCATAAGGCAACTCATTGTCCAGCGTGACAACAGCAATATCTGAATCCAGACAACCGGCAGCATTGGTAACCACAAGTGTATATGTGCCGGCTTCGCTAGTCAGCAGGTTTCTCGTATCGCCGATCTGCGCGCCATTCTGGTCCCAACTATAGGTAATACCAGCCCCCGAACTGCTGCCAAGCCCCCCTAGCGTAGTTGTTACCTGGTTGCAATTCAATGCTTTATCCTCACCTGCATCTGCAACGGGTAGCGGATGCAACACTACTTCCACAACGGCCTCATCTGATGGACAAGGCGCAGGAGAACTGCGGGTGTAGCGGAAACGATAGGTTCCGGCCACTTGTCCATTTGTAGTGAAAGTACCGGTCTGCGCATTAAACCCGCCTGCCGAAGAGGGCACGGTGGAAATTTCTGTCCACTGCCCGCCAGGGTCAGTGCCGGTCAGCAAATTGATCAGTTGAACCGGTAGCGCGGTGCCAACGCAGAATTCTACAGGTTCGTTGGGCGTTCCGGCTGTCAGCGTCTGGTTCGTCGTAATGGTAACGGATTCATTCAAATCGGTGGTACAAACCGGGTTGTTTCCACTGGAAACGCTGATAAGCGTATAGGTAGTGGTAACGGCCGGCGAAATATTGAGTTGTAAATCCTGTTGGCTGTTGATGGTTGCAGTAAGATAGTTGGCGCTTCCATCAGAATACGTAACAGTTAAGGGGTATATTCCGGTTCCACTGAAAATAAGCGGAGTGCTGCTGCCCTCACAAATCGTCGCATCGCCGCTCAGGGTGGCCGTCGGCAATGGCTTCCATTGAACAGGTGTACCCGGCGCTACGGATAAACATGGATCGCTCAGTTGAATGGCGCCTCCGACGTCATTGCCTGCAATTGCGGAAATGTAATAGGTCGTACCCAATTGCAAGCCCTGACCAAAGGTGAATGATGGTTGGTCGGAAGTAGCGAAAACAGTGCCTACACTCGAACCCGACTGGCTGTGTAAAATAAACAACACAATATCATCGGCATCCGTCGTGGCATCATCGTTCCAGGTCGCAACGGCGGGTTGATCTTCGCAGAAAGCGAGGGGAGCCGTATTCATTGTGCCGGCATTCGTTTGGCAGTTGCAGTTTTTGATGCCCGTAACGTTCGCGCTTTCGCAACCATTGGCATCTGCTACTGTGAAGGAATACGCCGAGTTATTGGGCAATAGAATCGAAGTGAAATTATTGCCGCTGAATGAACCCGCAATGCCCACAGCACTGTACGGAGCGGTACCCCCTGTGACGGAGAATGTAACGGTATACTGCGTATTGGTACCATTACAGACCTCATCAATAGCATTTACCGAAGGTGATTCATTAAAAGTAATTTGTACTTCATCCGTCGCAGAACAAATGCCATTTACTTCTTCCCACTGGAATGTATAGGCGCCGAATGTCGTAACAGTAACATTACTGCTTGCGCTGGAAGTTGATGCAAATGTTGAAGTTCCGGGTCCGCTTACTTGCGTCCATGTTCCGCTAAATCCGCTCGTTACGGCATTTAAGTCGAAACTGAGCCCGCAGATTGCGGCATCGGTACCGGCATTCGGCTGTGGTATTTCCAGGAACACCACCGGTTGTCCCGGGGCTACTGAAAAACAAATATCCAGTGGATTCGGGAAACCGTTGATCGGATTGCCGGCTACCCTGGAAATATAATAGGTAACACCGAAGTTCATTCCCGGCTGGATGCCGAATATGCCCGTCGTATTTTGTGCATAAATGTCGCCCAGTGCTTGACCTGTTCCATTGTGCAGCACAAACGAAGTGACGTCGTTGCCATCCAACACAACATCGTTGTTGGCAACAGCGGTAACCGTCGAACCGTCGCAGGCTGTTAGTGTCGATGCAGACATGGTGCCTGCATCTGTTGCACAATTACAGCTGAACGCGCCGGAAATATCCGGCATGGTGCAGCCATTGGCATCGGTAACACTGTATTGATAGGTGTTGCCATTTGGAATGGCAGGAGAAATAAATACAGAATCCGCGATGGTAACGCTATTGACATCATAGGGCGGCGTGCCACCGGCAACAGTAAGCCTTACTGTATAGTTCTCGTTTGCCGGGTCGCAGGTGCGAATCAGGTCGGACAGGTTGGGATTGTCATTAAAGGTAAGTACAACCTGATCTGAACTGGTACATCCATTTTGCTCGAGCGTCCAGGTTAAGGTATATTGTCCTGACAATGAGGCAGTTACACTGGTTGTCGGGTCCTGCGGGTCAGTAATAACCAGGTTGCCACCGGCTGGACTGGCGCTGACGGTCCATGGTCCGCTACCCGATCCGCTGCCGGCAAGGCTGAGAATAGAACCGCACACCGCATCATCGGTACCCGCATTGGATACAGGGTTTTGGTAAAAAACGACAGGTTGTCCCTGAGCGACAGACAGACAAAGATCAGTTGGGTTCGGGAAACCATTCAGGTTGTTCCCGACTACAAAGGATACATAGTAAGTTGTACCGTACGTCATTCCAGCCTGAAAACTAAAAGTCCCTGTTGTATTCTGTGCGATTACGGTTCCAAGTGATGCACCGGAATTGGTATGCAGCACGAATGCGGAAACGTCATTCCCATCCAGCGTTTGTCCGCCTAAATGGCTGGCCGTAATACTTTCGCCCTCACAGGCATCCAGCGGTTGGAGGTCCATTTGCCCCGCAGCACTGGTGCAACTGCAATTGAAACTACCATTCAGCACCGGCGCCTCACAGTCATTTGCATCCGTGATAGTGAACGAATAATTCTGGCCGCTCGGAATGGCAGCAGATACAAACGTATTGCCGACAATGGCAACACCGTTCACCGAATAGGGCGCTTCGCCGCCGCTGATCGGGACCGTGATCGTATAATTTTCGTTGGCTGGATCGCAGGTTGGAGTAGCCGTACCTGCAACAGGCGATGCATTCAGCGTGATATCCACCTGGTCAGCAGCAGTACAACCACTGTTGTCAAGTGTCCACACCAAGGTATAAGTGCCATATTCTGAGCCGGTTACACTACTGGTGTTGCTCTGTACGTCGCTGAATGTAAGGACGCCGTTTGCCGGCGCTGAACTTACAGTCCAGGTTCCTGTGCCGGCATTTCCGTTCAATGAAATGGTCAGTCCGCAGATTTCAGTATCCGTACCTGCATTGGGTACAGGTGTTTGATGGAAAATAACGGGTTGGCCTTGAGCAACGGATAAACAAAGGTCATTTGTCAGGTCCGGTACTCCATTCAAGTTATTACCTACAACAAATGAAACATAATAGGTTGTTTCATAAGTCATGCCCGGTTGTAAACTAAAAGTACCGGTTGTATTCTGAGCCAGAATAAGTCCCAGTGTAGTGCCGGAGTTGGTGTGCAGTATGTAAGAAGAAACATCATTCAGGTCGAGTGTTTCCCCGCCGAGATGCTGCGCAGTGATACTGCCTCCCTGGCAAGCAGACAGGATTTGCAAACTCATTTGCCCTGCCGCGCTGGTACAATTGCAATTGAAACTTCCTGTTGAGGCAGGTGAAGCGCAACCATTGGCATCGGTCACTACAAAAGAGTAAGATGAACCGCTTTGGATGAAGTTGGAAGTAAATACATTGCCAGTAATTGTTCCACCAGGGACGGTATATGGAGGTGTTCCTCCGGAAATTTGAAAGGATACCGTATAATTTTGGTTGGTGCCTTCACAAAGTGTTGAAACCTGCCCGATCGTTGGGTTTGCATTGAAGTTGATCGTAACAGTGGCATCATCGGTACAACTGCCATTCGATTCGGTCCACCTGAATACGTAGGCGCCAGGCTGACTGACGGTAACGCTCGAAGTCGGGCTGGAAGCATTTCCAAAATTGGCAGTACCCGGCCCCGAAACGGTTGTCCAGGCTCCCGTGCTTCCGGTAACACTGTTGGCTGCCTGTAAGTTGATTGTCAGCGCACAAGTTGATGCCGTTGCGCCTGCATTTGCAACGGGCAGTGCATTCACCACGACTGGGAAACATGCCTGTGGACCGGTGCCGCAGGTACTGAGTGCTGAAGCACATACATTGCCGCCTGCGCCAGCGCCCCAGTTTACCACGATGCTTGTGGTGTTCTGGCCGGAAACAATCGTTCCGCCGGTCACTGACCAGGCATAACCCGTGGCGCCTGTGATGGCAGGAAATGAATAGTTACCATTAGTGCCTGAACAGAGCAAAGCATTGCCTGAAATAACGGGCTGTGGCGGTGGCGGATTCAGTGTGACGTTGAAGCAGTTCTGGCCACTCGGGCCACAGGTATTACTTGCAGTGACACAAAGGCTGCCGCTGGAAACACCTGCATTCCAGGTCACTTGTACGGAAGTGGTATTGTTGCCGCTGGTAATCGTGCCATTGGTTACCGTCCAGTTGTAAGAGGTAGCGCCGGTTACTGGTGCTACAACATAAGTGCCCATGCCACTGGCACAACCGATGCCATTGCCGGAGATAACTGGTGTGGCAGGTGGATTGCTGATGGTAACGGGTAAACACATGTTTGGACTTGGTCCGCAAGGGCCTACCACACTCACACATACGTTGCCGGTGGCGCCGGAACCCCAAAGCACGGATATACTGTTTGTGCCCTGACCGGAAGAAATCGTACCGCCTGTCACGGTCCAGTTGTAGGAATTGGCGTTCGGATTGGCAGGAATGGTGTAATTGACGGTCGTGTTACCACATACGGTGGCGCTACCCTGGGGTTGTGTTGCTACAACGGAAGGGTTGACCGTAACTGGCATACAGAAAGTAGTGCTGGGGCCGCAGTTATTGCTGGCAAATACGCACACATTGCCTCCGGTGCTGTTGTTCCAGGTGACGTTTACGGAATTGGTTGTACCGCCCGAGTTGACCACTACACCCGGAGGGAAAGTCCAGGTGTAAGAAGTGGCGCCTGCTATGGCAGGCGTACTATATATCGTAGTTATTCCTTGACATATCGGATTCTGCCCTGTGATGGAGGTAGGCGCAGCTAACGTGCTTATTGCTTCCGTGACGACTACAGTAGCGGAATCACAACAGGCAGCGCCACTCGGATTGGTTCGACATACCTTGAGTTTATATGTTCCCGGTTCATCTACTGTTGCAGTTGTACCGGTAGTCCCACCTGTAATATGCCCCCCATTGCTGGCAGTCCACTGATAGTTGCCGGGACTTGAACCGGTACTGATCAGGGTGACCGTGCCTTGCGTACACGAAAGTTGCTGGGGTGGGGCTATCACTACATTGGTAACCAATTGTACCACGGTCAAACGGATGGTGGTATCACACTGATCCGGTTGAGTGGATGGTTTCGTGCGCAGGAATACGCCTGCTGCACAGGCATTTGGGAAGCCGGGTTCTATTGAACAGTTGCCTTCACAAATCGTATCCCTTATGTTAATCGTAATGGGCTGAATAACATTCAGGTATAAAGTTGCTGTATACGGGCAGCCGTTTTGTGTCAAATTTTTTACATAAGTTCCTGTATTGCAATATGTTGTACCGTAAAAAGTGGTACATTGCGGCGCGCACAAATCTTTTGAAACCACAATGTCATTAACGCCGGGATTGACAGTTACGTTAACACAGTTACTGGTAATACGACCACAAAACGGCGGAGAACTGGAGTTCAATTGTGCCAGTAATTGTGCGGTGGTTAATGATCCGTTCGGCGCCGGAAATAAGGGTTCTTCACCGACCAGGTACGACAATCCGCATACAGTATAAGACCCGGGAGGGAAGGAGGTGAGATCAGCGTCGGGATCGTAGCCAACAATGATGCCACCGGGATTCCGGCTGATTACATAAGTGTAATCATAATCGGATGCAGGAGGAGCAGGGTTTTGAGCCGTGTAGGTAGGTGGCAAGTTCAGGTTCAAATTGGCTGCACCTTCACAAGCTGTAACGTCCGGTTGTGGCAATGCGCCTGCATTGGCTGCACAAGTGAAACAGTCGATACACGAAGGGTCACAAAATATGATCTCGTAGTCGAAAAACGTTCCCACGTCGATGGCCTGCTGGTCAAATACCGTCATGGTCCATTGTCCGTTTACAGGGCCTGTAAAGTTTTCCAGGCAACCGATTGAGGGGTGATAGTCACCACTGTAGTTGCCGTTGAGCCCCCAAGCCTGGTTATTGTTCCAAGTGCCTGCAAATCCGGGGTCCGGCGCAGCCGCTGTGGCACAAGGCACGAAGGTCACATCCCATTCGGTAAAATCGGTACCACCAAAAAAACCGACAGGTCCGATAAGGGTAACGGTTTGCCCGCCGGGAGAAGTCAACGTGATACGCAGGTCGCCTATATATTCGTGTTCAAGATTCAGGCGAACACCACATACCGCCTGGCCGTTTTGGCCGAGTATGGGGTTGCATGCATTTTGCACATTCAAATAAAAGCTTCCGGTAAAACCGTCAGGCATAAATTGCGGACAGTTGGAGCAATCACAAGGTGTCTGCGAGAGGAGAGCAGTGGAAGAGAGAAAAAAGAATAGAATAATCAGCTTCCAGCTGCGAGTAGTACTCTTTTGGGTGAAAGTCATGTACTTCCAATAATTAAGCATCGGCAATTAATTTGGCTGAATGGTATTCGTCTTTCACGAATATTTTGTCAGCAACACAAAAAATAGTGTTAGCCCAAAAGTTATTTGGAGTGTGTGTTTTTGTTAAGCCTGCGTAAAGTAAAAACGAATTGCAATATTTTGACAAAAATGTACGCTCTATTTAATTTTAACACCGCTCCCTCATTCAAACGGTATTTTTGCAGCCGTTTTAATGGATAAAAAATGCATCAATTGAGTGTACTATTTTGTGCCGAACCCGAATTTCAAGACTCAGGCTTGTGTCAGATGAACGCAAGGTTAAGAACGCTGCCTGTGTTCATTATTTTATTTTTATTTTTTGCTCATATTGTACAGTTAAATGCCCAACACAACCGTGGCTTGCTGGTCAGGATGCAGGATGGGCTAACGCCTGTTGTGATACTGGACCGATTCGAAAGATCGCTGCACCAATCTGTTTCTATTGAAAAAATAGTTTCTAAATCATTGAATATCTGGCTTTTATCGCCGGATTCAGGCGATGTGGAACCGATGAAACTATTGTTGTGGCTTCGCGCGCAGCCCGAAGTGAGCGCCGCTCAATTCAACCATGTTGTCGAAAACAGAAATACCACACCCAATGACCCGCTTTTTGCAGAACAATGGCAATTGTTAAATTCAGGGCAAAATGGCGGTACTGTCGGCGCTGACCTCGGCGCCACTGCTGCCTGGGATATTACCACAGGAGGTATCAGCCCGGCCGGCGATACCATAGTAGTTGCTGTGATCGATGGCGGGCTCGCGTCAGCACACCCGGATATAAGCCCCAACCTTTGGTACAATTGGTCGGACATCCCAAACGACGGGGTGGATAATGACAATAATGGGTACACCGATGACCGAAGGGGCTGGAATGTCTGGACCCAAAACGACAATATCCAAGGCAATTCGACGGCACATGGCACACCTGTCAGCGCCATCATCGGTGCTAAAGGAGACAATAATATAGGTGTGAGTGGAATCAACTGGCAGGTTAAAATCATGTTTGTCGCAGGAGGCGGGACAGAAGCGGCTATACTGGAGGCTTATGATTATGTATGGCAGGCCAGGAACAAGTACAACAGTACCTATGGTCAGGAAGGCGCTTTTGTGGTCGCCGTCAATTGTTCCTGGGGCGCGAATTACGGCCAGCCCGATGATGCGCCGCTTTGGTGCGCCGCCTTTGATTCGATGGGCCATGCAGGTATTCTGAGTATTGCTTCTACCGCTAATATTCCGGTCGATGTAGATGAAACCGGCGATTTGCCGTCTACCTGCCCCAGCGATTTTTTAGTAATGGTCACCAGCCTCAGCAGCGATAATGAAAAAGCGGCAAATGCAGCATGGGGGGCACAATATGTCGACCTGGGTGCATATGGTCAGGACGTGTACACCGCTGCCAGTAATAATAGTTACGGCCATTTCTCCGGTACTTCTTTTGCCACTCCACAGGTAAGCGGTGCAGCGGGTTTGTTGTACGCAGCGCCCTGCCCTAATTTGATCAGTCTGGCCAAAAGCGATCCGGCCGCCGCTGCCTTATGGGTCAAGGACTTGATTTTGGAGAGCGTTACGCCCATCCCAGCATTGAGCGGACGCACCGTGAGTGGGGGCGGGCTACATCTTTTCCAGTTATTACAACAATACGAAGACCAATGTTCGGCCTGCCCAGCGCCGTTTAACCTGCAAAGTGCAGGGATAACTGCCGATGCTGCCTTGCTGAACTGGATAGGAATTGCTGATTTTCAGTCGATTCGGCTGCGATGGCGCATTACCGGCAGTGCTGAATGGACTGTAATGGAAAACGTACAAAGCCCTTTTTTGCTCGATAACCTGAGCCCGTGCTCCTCATACGAATTTGCGCTTGCCGCCTATTGTACATCCGCAAGCGAATGGAGTGAATGGTCGGAACCGTTTGTATTCAGCACGGATGGCTGTTGCAATCCCCCTGTTTCGGTACAGATCAACCAGTTGGGTTCTGTCGATTGTACGATCAGCTGGCCACAGGTACTCGCAGCCAATACCTACCGGCTCCGGTATCGCGCCATTGGCGTTTCCAGTTGGGAATTCGGTGAAACGACTTCCAGCGCTTATCAGATTGAAGGCTTGCTTCCCTGCACGGAATATGAATTACAACTTCAGTCCGTTTGTGATACGGGTTATACCTTATTTGGAGCGAGCTTCGTTTTTCAAACCTCGGGTTGCGGCTCCTGCCTGGATGCCAGTTACTGCGCTGCCACAGGTGGACAATCCAACTATGAATGGATTGAAAGCGTGTCTGTCGGCGATTGGGCGCACAACTCCGGGATTGCCGGCTCCGGGTATCAGAACCTCACCGGTATTTCCGATAATATCCTTCAAATAGCGCCGCTCAGTATGCACCCCGTGACCATTACACCCGATTATGTCGGTCTGCCGTTCAAAGAGTTTTTCAGGGTTTTTATTGATTATAATATGGACGGCGATTTTAATGACATGGATGAACTGGCATTCGACCCCGGTTTTGCCCACGACGCCCCCATTTCAGGACAGATAACTGCGCCTGCATTCACAACCCAGGGGCTCACCCGTATGCGGGTAATGATGAAATATAAAAGCCTGACGAATACCACGCCCCTTCCTTGTGAATCGTTTGAATACGGTCAGGTGGAAGACTATTGTATCGAACTGCTGGGAGAACCTTTGCCCTACACACTAACGGCAAGGAAAACTATGGAGTTGCGGATTTACCCGCAACCGGTCGGGGATTTTGTCCGGATTGCTTTTCCGGAAGACGCTTGCGGTGAATGGACCTGGACTGTTTGTAATATTAACGGTCGTGTCGTTCAGTCCGGCGCCACGCATTTAGGGCGGTTTAAGGACATAACGATCAATACAAAAGATTGGTTGTCAGGAATGTACGTGGTGTCCGCCCAGCGGGATGGGTATGTGTTTAAAGGGAAGATTTTGAAGATGTGAATGGTGAATCGTGAGTCGTGAATCGTGAGTCGTGAGTCGTGAGTGGTACTTTGCCCAAGTATTAGCATTTGCCTTGAGCGAAGTACTACTCACGATTCACGACTCACGATTCACAAAAGCACCCTTCTTTTTGTTTTAGGGAACAACTCCGCCAGTTCATCCGGCAGTGAAGGCCGGTCGGGATATCTGGCGGTGATGTATTGCATAATTTCCCTGACCAGTTCAGGTTCTCCTTTTTGCAAAAGCGTGGCGAGGTGTTGTCGTACATATGCGGCGGCGGGTTGCCCGAAATGTTCGCCGAGGTAGTCGCCGAGCAGTGCCACATAACGATCGCGTACAAAAGCGCGCTCTTCAGGAAGGAAAAGGGTTTCAAAACGCTGAAACTGACGAATATCGCCTTCCTGGTCCAGTAACTGTGCGAGGGCTGTCAGGTCTTTATCCAGCGCGAGCATGGCTGCGAGTTTATACCGTTCTCCTCTGGCTTGTAGTGTCGATGCGAGTTCCTGGCGTATGGCAGGCCAGCCTGCACCCGAAAGGTGTTTCAGTTTTTCATACAATTCAAAACTACCGGAAAGCAGAAATCGCTGCCGCAACAGAAATTGTTGTCGCTTGATATCCCCTTTTTGTTCGGCGATGTACAACATGATATCCTCCAGTTCGCGGTGCCAGGCGGGCAACAAACCTTCTTTTTTCAAAAAAGCCTCGCTTGCCAGGGTAACGGCCTCCCAGTATTGCAGGTAATAGAGCGCCAAGATGGCGTTTTTGACTTTTTCCGGTTGCTCGCCAAAATCCTCCAGCACCCGAACGACGGAACTTGCGGCGCCCCGTTCTGCCAGCGCCGCTATAAAGAGGTGCAGGATAAAGGCAGGTGCGGGCGCCGGCGTTTCATCAAAAAGGCGATTGAATTGTTCGAACCTGGAAGCGTCTTTCGCCGTACTGCTCAGGCACCTGATCACTTCCCGTTCGCTTTCAGGTGGTGTAAGTCCGGTACGCCCTTGTTCAAAAAGCAGTTCCCAAACCGCGTCGCGCAACTCCTGAGCAGTATGGGTATCTTTTTGCAGGGTAATCAGGTGTTGTAAAGCGCTCTGGTAGTATTGAAGCAGCGCTGTGTACCGGTTTTCACCTGCTTTTGGTAAAAATGGACCCAGTTTTTGCACAATTGCTGCATTCACCTGAAAACTGGTCTGGAAATTATGGAGGTTGTACGCACCCTCTGCCTGCATGCTCATGTCATCCAGGGTTTTGCGGAGGCGGCGAAATTCCGGCTCGCGAAAAACTTTACCAGTTGGAATAACCGAATCCAGCACCAGCAGGTATGGATTTTCGGCGACCGTCACCAAACCGGCAAACCAGGTTTTTAAGGCCAGGGAAAAATCGCGGTCGCGGCGGGCGTATTCCAGCACAAACTCCGTGATTGCTTCCGGTGTGGCATTTTCAAGCGCATCCTGTACGGTCAAACGGCTGCGTTCTTTGTGCACCTTTTGTTCTGCCTTAACCCGGCGTTCTTCCGCCCGCTGATCCAGAAATTGCCTCAATCGGAGCAGGGAAGCGGCAATATGGGGACAAATCAGTCTGCGGCCTTCTCCAAAACATTCGCAGGTAAAAGCTTTGATTTTATGCGGAGAAATGATCATTTCCGTTTCGTAGTGGCCTTCATCAGTACTGACCATGGCTACCCAGAAATGTTTTTCCACCTCTCTTAAATTTTTCACCGCTCCGGCTTGCAGGAGCATATCAGCTGCACTCCAGGTTTGCGCGCTGATATGGTGTTCAAAGTCTTTGAGCCAGAGTTTTTGTTGCATGACAATTTTGGTGAAGCTGCTCGGGGAGTATTATTTTTCAAAAATGAAACCTCAAATGTACGATGAATCGGCCTGGTTTTCAAACGCTTATCTGTACCTTTGTAGCCATGCGTACCCTCTTTCTTATTCGCCATGCCAAATCGAGCTGGGATAATCCCGGCCTTCGCGACTTCAACCGGCCGCTCAACGAACGGGGCCAGCGGGAGGCGCCTATGATGGCCCAAATGCTTGCCAATCTTGGCGTTCAACCGGATTTGCTGGTCAGCAGTCCAGCCAAACGCGCCCTGACGACGGCACTTTTTTTTGCAGCACAATTTGATATTGCAGATGAACAGGTGCTGCGGGAACAAAATATTTACGAGGCCGATCCTACGGATATCCTCAAAATAATCAGCAGTCTGCCGGATTCCGCCCGGGTGGTTTGCCTGTTCGGCCATAACCCCACGTTCACCGACGTCGCCAATTTGTTTTCCGATGACTTTATAGACAACGTTCCGACCTGTGGAATCGTTCAGATTGAAACCGAAGCGGAAACCTGGAAAAACATGTACGAAGGGAACAGCCGGGTGAAAGCCTGTTATTTTCCTAAAGAGGTGAACAGGTAAGTTATCGGTTATTAGTTATCGGTTATCAGGGTTGATAATCAAGCATTTACAAAGAATTTAGTCCAGTAGTTTAAATCACGCAGATGAAAAGGAAAAATTGAAATGGCTTTTTCCTCCCCTTTCAACCCTTAACCACCACCGCTATCCATGAAAATTCTTATTCTGCTCCTGTTATCTGTTGTACTATTGGGAAGTTGTAATTTCCAGAATGCCGCTGAGCGCCCCAGTGTTTCAGATGAAAAAATGGCGCGTGTGCTTGCCGACCTGAGTATCGCAGATGCCGCTACCAACGGTATTGCTGGCTATGATAAAGACAGCCTGATGCAGGCGTATTTTCAGCAGGTGCTACAAATGCACGGACTAACGCAGGAACAGCACGAAAAGAACCTGCGCATTTACGCCAATGATATGGGTAAAATGCAAGAATTGCTGGAGCAGGCGCAAGTACTGCTGGATACGGCGGCTATGCTGAAATAAGTTATTCGTTATTGGTTATCCGTGTTGATCATCAAGCATTGGTACTACTAAAGTCGCGAATGAAATTTTTATCCAGCAGATAGATCGAGCAAGCGATGATCAACCCTGCCAGCACACCTGCCCAGCCTGCAATGGAACTGAAAAATTCGTTTCCATTCGCAACGTATAGCACAAACAAGGCGCCTGTGGCATTAATCATTCCGTGTAACATACATGCGCCAAGTATTGACTTTGTTTTAAGCCTTACATAGGCGAACAACGGGCATAATGCTGTTGTAAACAGGCACATCATGAGTACGCCCCAATAAGGATTGCTTGGATAATTATGGCCCATGAGTACGATGGGCAGGTGCCAGAGTCCCCAGACAATACCAATAAACAGGCTCGATTTAACAAACCCGAGTGCTTGTGTTTCCCTGAGCAGGAGTCCGCGCCAGCCAAATTCCTCACCGAACATAAACGGTAAATTCACCGTTGAGCCCGCAATTATTCCCTGTGCGATAAAAGCCAGAAACATGATTTTTGGCGGCAAGGATGGCAAATTAATATTATCCATATCCACTTTTTCGTCCAGTAGTGCGGATAACTGCCGGTCAAATCCTTCCTGTGAAAAATCCAGTTGCCCGAATTGCTCCACAATATGCAGGTTACCTAAAATCCCGATAATGGCAAATGTCAAAAGAATCAGGGCTACAAATAGCAGGGGTGTAGCGACCAGCCATTTCCATGCTTTTTTGTCGAAACGCCAGCCATACTGCTGGAATCCTTCTTTGTACACATATTTTTGAAGCACAAACGTGGCAAGGGCAGGCCCGGGCATATACAACCCCGCAATGAGGATGACGGATGTTGTGCTTCCCAGTGAAATGCCAAGCAGCCACATAATGCCCGCTATCGTCCAGCTGATCCCGAAAGTCAAAAGGATGTACACCCCGATTTTATTCCAATTGATTTGATTTGGCATGTTGATACAAGGCTGATTACAAGTAAAATGTGATGCCTAAAGGTATAAGAAGAAACCAAAAACGGGATATATTCCTTGCCCGGAAGTTTTTTTGGCTTAACTTGTATCCAAAAATACCGGCTATGAAAAAATACCCGGCCCTTGTAGAAGCCATCGATGACCTGCGCAAACGCGGTTTTACCAACGACTTCAACCTGAAAGAAAGTTGTGTTGTATGCGCTGGTCTGGAACTGGAACTCCGGCCGGAAGAGTTCGAAATTGTGGAGGTACACCGTTTTGAAGGCGCCACCAATCCCGACGATAGTTCGGTTTTATACGCCATTGAAGGCAAAGACGGACATAAGGGTGTGCTGGTGGATGCTTACGGTGTGTATGCCAATCCCGTTTCGACGGAGTTGCTGGCTAAATTGCAGGTGAAACACTGATTGAAAGTAGTTATCAGTTTTGGGTTATTCGTTATCAGGCTTGATAATCAGGCATTTGTATGAAAAATAACTCAAACAGATTTCAACGCGGTATTTATTTCCACCTTTCCATATCTTCCACCCCTTCCTATCCACCCCAAGCGCAGCGTCGCCGCAGTGTCTCCGACCTGCGGCAAAAGGTGCACAGTGCCATTCAATTGTCCCATCCAAATTAAGCATCATGCCATCTGGATTGTACCAATCCAGATGGTGCCTAAAGATGTGGTATCCGTTTAAGTGAATTATCACGCAATACGTTGGCCGCAGGTCGGAGACACTGCGGCGGCGTTGCGCTTAGGCGAAGTGGGGAGGTGCGGAAGGCCTGACGAGGCAGGATAGTTTTTGCATTAAGGAATTAGCCGTAAACTCCGCTGCTGCGCTGTTGTCCCCATTTCTGCGAGACTGATGGTTTCAAATTTTTCTTTCAACGAGCCTCTTATTTCCTGCCAAAAAGCGTGCATCGGGCAGGGATTCGCCCGGCCGCATCCCGGCAAGCCAAGCAAACAGGTGTCAAAAAAATCGCTTCCTTCCAAAACATGCACTACATCGCTGAGCAAAATTTGATCTGGCGTCCGGTTGAAGGCTACACCGCCGCTCGGCCCCCGGTAAGAGATCAGGAGTTCGGCTTGGGTGAGTGATTGCAATATTTTGGTCAGGAAATGAAAAGAAATATTGAGATGTTCTGACATTTCTCGGATGCTCACAAAATTTTGCTCGCCGCTCCTGCCTGCCATGTACAACAGTGCCCGCAAGCCGTATTCGCTGGATTTTGATAGTACTTTCAATGTTGTATGTGTGTAAAAAAAATTAACTTTTCCGGAGACTTACCGGCTTTTGCCTGTCGGCAGGCCATTCTTTTTGACCTTGTCAGGCAAAGTTAAAAACTTTATTTAAGATTTAAGTCTATTTTGTCTTAAATATAATTTTTAACTTTGCATAAATTTATAAAAGCAATGACAAATCATCCAGCAAACATGGTAACCCTTCCGGTTGCAGAGCGACCACTCAACGTTGGCGAAATGGTGGTAGCGGACTACCGAAAAGCCGAAGTTTTCCGAAAGTACGGTATTGACTACTGCTGTGGCGGCAAAAAGCCATTAGAAGAAGTCTGTCGGCAAAAAGGCATTGACCTTCAAAATGTGCAAAATGATCTAAACGCCCTGGATCAAAAACCTGACGATGCCGGCCAAAACTTTGATATTTGGGAACTTGATGCGCTTGCCGCTCATATCGTCGAAAAGCACCATAATTATGTGTCGGAGTCTGTGCCTATGCTCTATGAGCTGGGTGCCAAAGTAGCTCGGGTTCATGGAGAACGGCATCCCGAACTGATTGAAATTGCCAATCTTTTCAGAGCGGTTGGGCAGGAACTTCAGATGCACATGCACAAGGAAGAACTTATGCTATTTCCACAAATAGCCAAAATGGCTGCTTCCAGGCGCAATGGGACAAGTATCACGCGACCATTTTTTGGATCCGTTGAAAATCCAATCCACATGATGGAATCCGAGCACGAAAGCAGCGGGAACGACATGGAGGAAATCCGCCGCCTGAGTCATGATTTTACGCCGCCGATGGATGCCTGCACTTCTTATTGCGTGTTGTACGCCAAGTTACAGGAATTTGAGCAAGACTTGCACCAGCACGTACACCTTGAAAACAACATCCTTTTTCCAAAATCTATTACTTTAGAAAAGGAATTCTTTCCCGCATGAGCCTTGCTTATTTGGTTTCGGTATTTTTACACGTCATCTTGGCGGCATTCTGGATCGGCGGCATGTTGTTTCTCCCATTGATCATCCTGCCGGGTATCAAGCATCATCCCGACCGAATCGCTTTGCTTTACCGGACGGGTCTGCGTTTCCGGTTTTATGGCTGGATTGCTTTGTTCGGCTTGTTCCTGACAGGTTTGACAAACTTCCTCTTCCGTGGGATTCCCCTGACCTGGACTTTTTTTTCGGGTAGCGACTATGGCAAATTGGTCATGTATAAATCCCTGATTTTTCTGGTAATACTGTTGGTGAGTGGTGTGCATGATTTCTTTTTAGGGAAAAAAGCATTGGAAACGCTGCAAAATAGCCCCAACCATCAACTCCGACAACTCGCTCGTTGGTCTGGCCGTATCAATCTTTTATTGGCTTTGCTCATGGCGTTTTTAGGTGTGGTATTATCCAGAGGAGGGGTATTAGTGTATTAAAAATTGCTTACCATGAACGAGCAAATAAAAAACAAATCAAAAATTCTGGCAGGATTGATGCTCCTGTTTTGTCAGGTTTTGCCAATAAATGCATCTCCATCAAATATTCCGCTTTCCAATTTGCTCGACGCATCCGGAAAGTTACAAAACTGCCGGAACCTCTCTGGGGCAGTAGATTTTTCCGGGTATGTTCCCATCATTGACGATTGTAAGGGGCTTTTATTTTTACCAATGCCCGTGGCGCCCGGCTGGAATGCGCTTGGAAGCGGACTGAATGGCACTGTCCGTGCTATTGCTGTATCCGGTAGCGATGTGTATGTTGGCGGAGATTTTACCAATGCTGGGGGCAATGCTAATGCAGATCATATTGCCCGATGGGATGGTAGCACCTGGAATGCGCTCGCTACGGGGCTTAATAGTCAAGTCTTTTTTATTACAGTATCTGGCAGCGATGTGTATGTAGGCGGCGGCTTTATTAATGCTGGCGGTAACGCTAATGCAGACTGTATTGCCCGATGGGATGGCAGTAACTGGAATGCACTCGGTACCGGACTTAGTGACCTTGTTTATGCTATTGCCGTATCTGGTAACGATGTGTATGCCGGCGGAATTTTTACCAATGCGGGAGGGAACACCAATGCCGACTTTATTGCCAGTTGGGATGGCAGCGCTTGGAATGCACTTGGTTCCGGGCTGAATAACCCTGTCTATTTTATTGCTGAGTCCGGCGACGATGTGTTTATTGGTGGACAATTTACCAACGCGGGAGGCAACGCCAATGCCGATTTTATTGCCAAATGGAGTGGCAACGCCTGGTATACCCTTGGCGCCGGGTTAAATAACTTTGTCGAGGCTATTGCCATATCAGAGAGCGATGTGTATGTTGGCGGACATTTTACCGATGCTGGCGGTATTGTTAATGCAGACAGAATCGCTTTTTGGGATGGTAGTGGCTGGAATGCGCTTGGTACTGGGTTGAATAGCCCTGTTTATGCGATTTCCATATATGGCAGCGAGATTTATGCAGGCGGAGCTTTTACCAATGCAGGAGGAAATACTCTTGCTGACTATATTGCCCGATGGGATGGCAGTGCTTGGAATGCACTTAGTTCCGGGCTGAATAACTATATCCTTGCAACCTCAGCATCTGGTAGTGACGTATATGTGGGCGGAGGTTTTACCGATGCAGGAGGAAATACTAGTTCAGACTATATTGCCCGATG